>CAJVYT010000040.1 GCA_913009765.1 uncultured candidate division Zixibacteria bacterium | reverse complement strand
ATCTCTGGAAATTTATAAATCAATCGGATCTTTAGAATCATATTGGCAGTTATATCCATTAGTTACTTTGATATATCATTCATGGGTTTATTCGGATTTGCAAACAGCACATTATTATGAATTACAATGTGATTCAATAATGTTGCCAAAACCTCAAATCTCTGATTATTTAAGGTATAAATATCTTCTAAATAAAGGTTTTTTTGAACAATTGACAGGTAATTTTCAACTAGCTGATTCAATTTTTCAACAAGCGATTATAATTGCCGAGAACAAACTTGATGCTTTATCAAAGGCTGATATTTATCTTTTATATGCTGATCTTTATTTTGATAAGAGAGAAAATAAACTGTTAGAAGTTTACGCTCAAAAAGCACTAAAAACTCTTACACCTGTTTTAAGACCCACTCATCCAATGCTTAGTTATTGCCTCTTAAAATTAGCACAATCTAATCAAAATAATTATAAATATAAAGAAGCTGCTGAGAAATTTAGACAAGCTGAAGACATTATTCTTGGTGCCTTTGGAAAAGAATCTATTCAATATACGTTTTTATTAAGCAGTAAAAGCAGTTTGTTTTTAGATATGAGAATTTATGATAAAGCGGTAGAAAGTGGAAAGGAATGTGCCCGTATCCTATCAAAACTTTTTGGAGAAAATTCTGAACAAGTAATGAAGACAAAATATGATTTGGCAGTTATATACATAACATTGGAAGAGTATGATAAAGGTATTACACTCTTTCAGGAATATCGAAAATATTTTGAAAATAATAATAAAACGAAGGGTAGCGGTTATATTCTGTCTGCCCAGTATCTTGCCTATGCGTATCAAATGTCTAAAAAATATAAAGAAGCGTATGAATTATTGACTTCAATAAAATCTGATATTTTAGAATATTATGGTGCGGACAATTTGGAATATGGGAATTACCAATTAGTTAGTGGTATGGTATCATACGCTTTGGGTTTTAATGACGAAGCAGAACAACATTATCTTGCGGCAGAAGATATATTTTCCAAACATTTTTTTCCTCAAAGTCCACTAATTTCAGCAGTGAGAAGTTTTTTAGCTGTGTTATATGGCTCAAAAAAAGAATATGAAAAAAGCTTGGCAATGTATAAAGAATTACTTTATTACAGAAACGCATTTTTAGAATCAGTTTATTCATATTCTTCGGCTGAACAAAAAATCAGATATTTAGCCGTTCATCCAATTCTTATGGATGGTATGAATTCACTCGCGTTCATTTCACAGAACCAAGAGATTAAAGAATTTGCATATACTATGTTGCTGCGTGGTAAATTTGCAGCTCTTGAAGCATTAACATCTGAGAATAAATTAGGATTATGCTCAACAGATGATTCGGTAAAAGCAATTTATGACCAATTGACAGTTATAGCCGAAGAAATTACCTCTATGACTTATGCGACTCAAAATATTGATTCGTTGGATGTAAGAAATCAAGAGCTCAAATCTCTCATTGATAAAAAAAACAGTTTAGAATTTAAACTGAGTTCGTCATGTTCTGATTATTCTAATATTTTTACGTTACAAAAGATACAAGTAAAAGATGTTCAAGAAAAACTTTCAAAAAATACAATTCTATTAGAGTATGCTCTTTTTGATCCTTACCTTTTTGATTCTAAAGAGTCCGCGTATAATCGATTTCAAGATGCTCACTATGCTTTATTTGTACTTGATAGTCAAGATACATTACAAATGTTAGATTTAGGGGCAGCATCTGAAATTGATTCTTTGATTGAAGAAGTTCGAACTTCACTTCAAACTAATCAATTAGATGTATACACACTCAAAAGTCATTTTTTAGAGCAACAGCTAAAAGAAAAAACAAAAAAATTATATCAAAAACTGATTGAACCGGTTAAAGAATTGATTGAACCCAAAAAAGATATTTATTTGGCAACGGATGGATTACTCAATCTTCTGCCATTTGATATATTACCTTCTACTGATAGTACATATATGATTGAAGAGTATCAAATAAGTTATATCTCTTCAGGACGTGATATTCTTACATACGATGAAGAAAATTCTCGACCATCATCAATTACAATATTCTATAATCCTGATTTTAATAATAATACAACTGAACAATTATTAGTTTCTCGTGATGATTCCACAACAAATCTTGTTGATGTACTCAGAAATAATGTATGTTTACAGCATAAATTTCAAGATTTGCCGTTTACTTCACAAGAGGCTTCATCTATAATATCTTTGATTGATACTGTTATTTCAAAAGGCTCAATAAGTTTGTATTCCGGAGAATTTGCATCAGAAGATATAGTCAAGGGACGTATAAAAAACAAAGATATAGTCCATTTTGCAACACATGGTTTTATCTGTACCTATAAAGATATTAAACGGGCAAGTAACTATCAGAAATTGTTACTCTATTCAGGCTTGGCACTATCTGGAGCAAATAAACTTTTTGATAAACAAGATGTTATAAATGATGCTGCTAATGATGGAATATTATCCGGGTTTGAGATTGCCAGATTAGATTTATTTGGTACTAAATTGGTTACTTTGTCAGCTTGTGAAACTGCTATCGGGGAATCGTTGAGTGGAGAAGGTGTTTTTGGCTTACGAAGAGCTTTCCACCAAGCCGGTGCTGAATCTATTCTTATGAGCTTATGGAAAGTTCCCGACCAACTTTGTGCGAATTTGATTCCACGTTTTTATAATAACTGGATAAATAAAAGATTTTCCAAAGCAAAGTCCTTACGAAAGGCATCGTTGGAATTATTAAAAGAATCAAGGGAAACATATAATTCCGGTCATCCATTATTATGGAGTGGATTTATCATTGAAGGTAATACAAAGTAACTTCTTTACCGGATTTTAACATTAAAATAAAATTGATATATTGTATCATTTGAATTAACTGACAATTCATATAAACCGTTTTGCAGTAATTTATGGGGTATAAGCAAATGTCCTACTCCAAAAGAGTCAAGACCGGAAAAGTTATCATTTTTATAGATAATATATGAATCTGAATTTTTTAATTTAATTGATAATTTTGATTGTTCGTTTTTTGGAGATATGAGAAATGATAGAATTGTTTCTTTATTTTTATCTATGATAAAAATATTATTATCATCTGATGATCTAGTTTGTATCAATCCAATCTCTTGCAATACAGAAGGATAGTTGTTTTTTTTGTGAGAAAGACCGAGATATGTCGGATAACTCATCAGCAGTATTATTACAATCAGTAATGCAGGTCGAAAAATTATTGGTAATTTATCAGACCAAACATATTGCTGTATTCTACGAAAGAATGATTTTTCTGCTATTTCAGTTGTCTGTAAAATACTTTTTAACTTTGGGGATGTACTCAATAAAATTCCGCGAGGGGCAAATTCTTTTACTTGCTGAATACAGTATTCGCATTCTAATAGATGTGTTTCAAATATATCTTTTTCTTCTTCAGATAGTATATTTAGCTCATAGGCATGAAGCAGTAAACCTTTTTCTTTGTCACAGCAAGTGATTTTCATTCTTTGACTTCTCCGTTAAAAATACAATCTCGTAATAGCTTTCGACCTCTATTTAATATAACATATAAATTATTTTTTGTTATATCCATTCTCTTACATACTTCATCGGTAGTATATCCTGACTGTATTAGTTCTAATGCCAATGCATATCGGGGATGTTGTATTTGTAGTTTTTTCAAACAACTTTCTAATGTTAGAATAATTTCATGATCTATATGAGAGACAGCATATAAATTCCCAATATTCAAAGCATCTTTTTTTGAAAGAGTTTCTTTCTCTAACGATTTTCTATTAAAATAGTTTGCGATTTTATTTTTTAATATTTTTTGAGCCCAACCATTGTACTGGTATGGGCTTCCAAGCGTTTTATACCCCTTAAATACAGCCATACACGCATCATGTGCAATATCTTTTGCATCATCGTCACACATACTAAATCCGGCAATGACGGTAAATCTTTCACGAAGATAAGAAAAAATCTTTTCTTCAGCATTTTTATCCCCCTTAACTGCTTGTTCCCAAAGTTTTTTCAAGTTGTCAGTCCATTATGTTTTAATGTTACTCCTCATAATAGTCATTTATTAATAAAATTAACAATAAAATTTTTTTTTGTAAGTTTTTTATAACTTAAATGATTATGTAAATATAAATGTTTATTAAAGTTAAATAATAGTTGAAAAGCTTTGGAGGTACGTTGATGGAAGAAAAACAATCAATCGTTAGTAAGAGTTTTCTTATTAAATCATTTGTTTCTATTGTTGTAATCATAATTGGTGTTACAGCGGGTTTGTTTATTGCGACGAATTTTGGTATTGTAAAATGGGTACACGCTAAAACTTTATCACCTGAAGATATAAAAAACAATACGACACTGCATCTTGGTGAATCATTCCCAAAATGTGAAGTTTTTGACGAACAAAATAACTCAGTTGATATTGAATCATTGATACAAGGTAAAAAAACATTTATAGGTGTTGTCTCAAACGGTTGTGAAGCATGTATGGACCTTATGAATGCTCTCGGTAATAACAGAATGGTTCCCGATGGCTTTCAACTCATACTTTTATCATCAGAACCTAAATATTTTTATGAGAATTATGATTATCAAGTATATCGTATCCCATATGAATTCTTGATAAAGTATTCGATTGATTCATATCCAACTATTTTTACTACCAATGAAGATGGAACGCTAAAAATAATATGCTCCGGTTATACTGATTTATTAAATAAAAAATTTATAGAACAGCTTTAAAGTAGAAACTTTTAACTTATCGAAAGGGATTTGTATGAAAAAAATTCTTTTTATTCCAGTATCTTTATTGTTGGCAATTATTTTAGGTGTTGGTATAGCAGTAATGATGCCTCAGGAGGTTGCCGCATGTGGTTGTGAATTAGGTTATCCTCCAGTACCAATGTACGGGGGAATATGTCCTAAAGATCCAAATTTGATTTTGATTTATGAAGACTGTGTAGGTAGATATGTTTGTCCGCCGTATGGTCCATGCCACTGTTCATATAAACGCTGTGTAAAAGGTGGTGTTCCTACAATCGATCCTGGTTTGGATGGCTAAATATCAATAATAGTTAGATTACAAGCTGTTCTATAGAAAATTAATTCTATTACTTGATGTAATAGGTGAATGCAATACAAATAATTTCACTACTATCGGAAGGAGGTGAAAAAATGAAAAAGATTATCCTTTTATTTGCGTTGATTTTTACAATGTCTCTTATTGGTTGCAGTTCCGGCAATTCTATTGTCTCGCCGGATGTCGAAAGGGGCATTAATCAAGCTCCGGGTACTCCAGCTGTTGATACCTTAGGTAATACTGACGGCGACCCCGGAAGTGCCGGAGATGGATACGGTAAAGCAATACCCGGTGATCCAATTGACGGTAATGATAGTCCAGAAGGTGATCCTGACAGTATGGGAGATGGGTTAGGTTAAGCCAATAAGAACCATAGTTATTTTCATAGTATAGAGAATAATTACTACTGGGGGATGAGTTTCTCTTATCTCCCAGTAGTAAGAATCTCCTTGTGTCAATTCATATCTAAGTAGCTGTTTATTAAACGGCTTTGTTGCTTTAATTCTATGTTCTTTATATTTGTTCAGTAGACTAATATCCGCTGTTGTATACAAAAAACTCTCTTTTTCTAATCTAAAAATATAATGCAAAAATGCTTATTCTATAATGCTGTAAGTCAGTAATTTTACAATAATTTTTTATTTTTATAAAATAAGTAAAATAATTCTTGACAAAATGAACCAAAAAACCGATATAGTATAGTGAGTATATTAAATTAAGGATTATAATATGAGTAAAAAGTCAGATATTTTAAAAGCAGCAGCACTATTGTTTGCCCAATATAGCTTAAAAAAAGTTACGATGGATGAGATTGCTAAAAAGGCATCTGTCTCAAAGGCAACAATTTACAAGTATTTCGAAAGTAAAGAGGAAGTTTTTGACCAAGTTGTAAAAGCTGAATCGACTCAACTTTGGGTTGCGGTGAGCAAAGCAGTTGACGCAGCACCCTCAGTAGTTGAGAAACTCAGAGCATATTTGTTGACTAAAATTACGAACTTTCACGATTTAGTCAATTATTACAGAGTGACTCGGGAAACCTTTATTGAATATTACCCCTATGTTGAGTCTGCCCGAGCTGAATTTATAGCTCATGAAAAAGAGTTTATAAAAGAAATCCTTGAAGAAGGGAATCGAACAGGCGAACTTAAAGTAGAGCAAGTTGAATTGACAGCTCATACTATAGTTATCTCTTTAAAATCAATGGAATTTTCTTGGGCTACTGAAACTTGCGGAATACCATTTAAAGAGTATGTCGATTTTTTGATTATACTTATAATGAACGGTATAGGAAGGGAAAAAATAAATGAAAAATAATATTGGGAAAAAGAATCCTACAATGAAAATTATTAATAGAGATTTTCTGTTATTAATTCCGATTGTTTTTTGCTTTTGTTTTTTGCTTTCTTTTTCTACCAGTTTGGCAGATACACTTTCTATCGATTTAAGCCAATCAATTAATTTGGCTTTAAAAAACAATCACGATATTGCCATTGCAAACTATAAGATAGATGAAGCAGATGCCGGTGTAAAATCAGCACGCACAAATTTTTTGCCAAAACTGAAAGCACAAGCGACGTATACGAGATTAGATGAAATTCCTTATCTTGATGCCTCAGCATTTGGAAGTATTTTTGAACCGCTTCAAGCTCCCTTTGAGAATTTAGTACAGAATGGTTATCTTGATCCTGCTACTTTATCAGGATTATCCGGTGCTTCCAGTCCGGGTAAGATATATGTCGGTGATGATGATAACTATAAAATCAATCTGTCTCTTCAACAGCCTATATTTACCGGATTTAAACTTAGAAATAATCTGAAAATAACAAAGTACCAAAGATTAAGTGCAAAATTACTCAAACAAAGGACAAAAGAAACTGTCCGTCAACAGGTAACTCAAGCGTACTGGGATTTATTGAGTACACAAGAATTTATGAAAGTAACAGAAGAAGCTATCAAGCAATTAGAATCCCACGTTACCGATTTGAAAAATTTACTTAAAGCTGGCATGGTTATCAAAAATGATCTGCTTCGGGCTGAACTTGCACTTTCTAATGTTCGGTTAAAAAATATAAAAGTGAGAAATGGTGTTCGTCTTGCGAATGCGGTTCTGTGTAACCTTTTAGTTATTGATCAAAACACAATAATTGTACCTACCGAGAAAATATCTATTGAAGAGATTCAACTCCCGACTCTTGATTCATTATTTCAGACAGCAAAAGCCAACCGACCAGACTTCCAAGCATTGGATTACAATGTTAAAGCACTTGGCAAACTAAAAGCTATTAAGAAAGCTGCCTACTTGCCGCAGGTTGCTCTCGTTGCAAATTATGATTGGAACAGACCTAATCGTGAATATGCTCCAGAGTTTTACTCCAGTTGGAATATAAATTTGGTTGCGACTCTTGATCTGTTCAGTTGGGGACAGCGACATCATGAGATTCAAAAAGTGGAAGCTCAAAAAAGACAATTATCAGAGTTTAAATCGCAGTTAGCTGACTATATCACCCTTGAGGTTCGTCAGGCATATCTCTATGTTCAGGAAGCTTTACAGGAGGTTGATATTGCGAATCTTGCTGTGATTCAAGCTGATGAAAATTTTAGAGTAAGTTCAACTAATTATAAAGCCGGTGTAATGACTAATTCAGATTTATTAGATGCACAAACAGCTTTAACTCAGGCAAAAATTGTCTCTATCCAGTCTAAAGCAAACTTGAAAAAAGCTATAGTTAACTTACAAACATCTATATCAGAACATAAGGAATAGGTTCATGATAATTTATAAAAACAGATTATTCATCCTGACAATTACGGTGATTGTAATATTGATAATTGCTATAGGGTGTACATCTTCAAAAGATGCTGCTACAGATAAAGATTCGTCAAGTGCAAATAAAATACCTGTTTCAACGGTTAAGGTAGAAGAACAAACAGTAACACCTGTTTTAGATTATTCAGGAACTGTAGAACCTTGGTCACGGGCAGCACTTGGGTCTGAGATTCCCGGGAGAATTGTAGCATTAAATTGTGATGTTGGTGATATTGTAAAAAAAGATTCGCTATTGGCAGAACTTGGAAGTGAGAATCTTATTCAAGCACGTGCTAAATACGATGCAGTCAAAAAAGACTGGGAACGGATAATAACTTTACGAGAGAGTGGTACAGTAACCCAGCAAGCGTATGATCAGATGCAGGCTGCTTATGAAGCTGCACAAGCCGGCTATGAAAAAGTACGAATCAGTACCCAGATTCGAACCCCTTTTAATGGAGTTATCACAAAGAAATATTTAGATGTCGGTGAAGTTTATAGTCTTTTCCCCGGTCAAGCCGGTTCTCCGGCAATAATTGAGTTGATGCAGATTGATACGGTGAAAGTTATTGTTGCTGTATCCGAAAGTCAATACTACAAGATTGCTCTTGGTCAAGAAGCAATGTTAAAATTGGATGCTTACCCAGATACACAATTTGTCGGAATGGTTTCAAGAGTTGCCCCAACTATTAATAGGTTGACCAGAACAGCAAATGTTGAAATACGGTTTGCCAATAATTCGGGCATTATTAAACCCGGTATGTTTGGGTTTGTAAAGATTTCATTACCTGCTGTGAATGTATTGCTTTTAAATAGAGATGCACTGATCAAACAGGAGGGTGTAGGAATCTTCTATGTGTTTAAGGTGCAAAATAATAAAGCTGCTCGTGTAAATGTAATCAAAGGGGACAGCTTTGGGGATTTTGTGGAGATTAAAAGCGGTCTCAAGCAGGGGGATATGATAATAACCTCCGGTAAGATGAAAGTTAAAACCGGTTCCAACATACAAATTGTATCGCCGGAGGTAACTAAATGAAACTACCGAATTTTGCCGTTAACAGATTTGTTACTGTTATCATGATTTTTTTGGCAGTTCTCATTTTGGGAATTGCATCCTTGGTGAACTTACCGATTGATCTTTTGCCCGAGATTGAAATACCTGCAATCAGTATTGTAACGGTGTATCCCGGTGCCAGTGCGGAAGATGTTGAGTCTAAAGTATCCAAAAAAATTGAAGATTTCATAAGTACAGTTAACAATCTTGATGAGATATCTTCTGTTTCTCGTGATAATATATCATTGATAACTGCTAAGTTTACGTGGGATGCTAATCTTGATGAAGCATCAAATGATATTCGTGACAAACTTGAACTTGTAAAAGCTGATTTGCCGGATGATGCGGAAGACCCTATTATATTCAAGCTCAACACAGCTCAGTTTTCTGTCTTTGTGTATGGGGTAACAGCTACGGAGAATAACGAGGGTCTGTATCATCTTGTTGACAACAAAATTGCTGACCCTCTTAAGAGAGTTCCCGGGGTGGGAACGACTCAGATAGAGGGGGGAATGGTAAGACAAATTCGTGTTGATTTTGACCCTGAACGTATAGAAGCATATAACCTTAATATCAATGCTGTGCTTGATATTATTGATAAAGAGAATCTTGATTTACCAGCCGGTACTATTAAGATGAATAATACAGAATACAGTATTCGGGTGCCGGGAGAGTTTGATACTCCTGAACAAATCAAAGATATTATTATTGGCGTAGACCGAGGTACTCCGATTCATCTTCGTGATGTTGCTGATGTCTCTGATGACTTTAAAGAGATGACAATGGATGTCAAAGCAAACGGTGTGAGCGGACTGGTCTTTATGATACAGAAGCAATCAGGAGCGAATACTGTTGATGTAGCAAATAGAGTCCGTAAGAAAATAGAAGAATTAAAAAAACAATTACCTAAAGATATAAAGTTTATCGAATTTTTTGATAGCTCAGTTTTTATTACACGATCATTGAATAACCTTAGTGAGGCTGTTGTAGTGGGCGGTATTGTTGTTATCTTTGTCATCCTCGCATTCTTAAGACGGTTCAGGAGTAGTATGATAATTGCTCTTTCTATACCTTTTTCTTTGATTATAGCATTTTTTATGTTTTTCCTCTTAGATTATACAATAAACATGATATCTATGATGAGTCTTGCGATTGCTATAGGGATAGTTGTAGATGATGCCATTGTTATTCTTGAAAACATAACCAGACATATAGAAGGAGGGTCACGTCCGAGGGAAGCTGCTAAATATGGTGCTTCTGAAGTTGGGCTGGCAGTGATGGCGTCATCGTTAAGTATTGTTGTCGTATTTGCACCGATGCTTTTTGCTACCGGTCTTGTAGGTATTATGTTCAAGCAGCTTGCCGCAACGGTGATTATAACTATTCTTGGGTCTCTTTTTGCGTCTCTTACTCTTACTCCGGCTCTTGCTTCAAGGTTTCTTAAAAAACGGACAGAAGATACCGGTACCAAAAATAAATTATTACAGCGTGTCTTTAAGACCAGTGAACGATGGTTTGAATTATTGGAGTCTAAATACAGTTCTATTCTTTTGTTGGTATTGCAAAACAAGAAGAAAACTCTATTGATTATTACAGCTATATTTGTGGGGTCGTTTGGGTTGATTCCCTTTATATCAACTGAGTTTATTCCTGAGGGAGATACGGGAGATTTACAAGTCACATTTGAAATGGCTCCCGGAACACGAATGGAAAAAACTGCAACAGTCGCAAGCGAGTTAAAACAAATGCTTCAAGACAGTATCCCTGAAGCGAAAGATGTTTTTAGCCAAGTAGGTCAATCAACTAGAGCATCTTCTGTGGCTATGGGAAGAGGGGCGGGTTCTTATATCGGCATAGTGGGAGCTAAACTTGTTGAACTGAAGTTTCGAGATAGGTCAACTAAAGATGTTGCCGAAGTTGTCAGAAAGTATATAGCGACTATTCCCGGAATTTTGAAAGTACGTATTGATGCGGGTGATCCTATTGCGAATATCTTGTTTGGTGGTGATAAACCAATTACTATCGAAATTATCGGACATAATATAAAACAAACCAATGCTCTTGCTGCTAAGATTCTTGCAATTGTGAAAAATACACCCGGTGCCAAAGATGCGAAAGTATCAAGACCTTTAGGGAAACCGGAGTTCTTAGTGAATATAGACAGAGAAAAAGCCTCTTTGTTAGGAACCAACGTTACCGATGTGGCATTGGCACTGAGAACTCAGGTCTTTGGTATGGAAGCAACCAAGTATCGTGAAGGCGGGGATGAGTTTGAAGTGTTCGTCAGAGCCAAAGAACAGCAGAGAAATTCAATTGAAGATATCAAGAATATGATTGTAATGACCCGTACCGGCAAAACTGTTCGACTGGGCAACTTGGCGACAATTGATGAGGGGATAAGTCCGACTGAGATTGAACGTAAGGACAGAGAACGTATCATAAAAGTATCAGCAGATTTATATAAACGTCCTCTTGGTGATGTTGCTGCTGATATTGCAGCAGAAATAGATAAGCTCGAAATTCCTGAAGGGATTGATGTCACTTTTGGTGGTTCTGTTAAAGAACAAAAGGAAAATTTTCAAAATTTATTTTTATTGTTAATGCTTAGTATGGTATTAGTTTATATGGTGATGGCATCTCAGTTTGAGTCGCTGCTTGATCCGTTTATAATTATGTTTTCAATACCATTTTCTTTTGTGGGAGTTATTTGGGCGTTTTTTATCACTCAAACCACTTTGAGCATCATGTCTTTTATTGGTTTGATTATTCTCGTTGGTATTGTAGTAAAAAATGCCATTGTACTAATTGATTATACGAATATTCTGAGAAAGAGGGGACTTAGTATGTTAGATGCTGTTATCCTTGGCGGTAAGCATAGATTACGACCTATTCTTATGACTGCTTTAACAACGATGCTCGGAATGCTTCCGATGGCTCTGAGCAGAAACGAAGGAGCTGAGATGTGGCGACCGCTTGGAATAACTGTTATAGGCGGTATGTTGGTGTCAACTGTTGTGACGCTGGTGTTAATTCCTGTACTTTATTCTATTTTTGAAGGACGAAAAAATAATCATATTGAGGAGGTAAGATAATGAAAATGGTTTTTATGTATTTTTTTGAAGGTAAGACCGATGAGGTTATGGATTTGTTAAAATCTGAAAAAATTGAAAACTATGTGAGATGGGATGAAATTAAGGGGCAGTCAGCCGGATACCGACCTCGCATGGGAACTGATGTTTGGCCGGGGAATAATAGTGCTGTTCAATTTCCTGTTGAAGATGATAGAATGGAAGAACTATGCGGAATTGTTACAAAATTTAACGAAGAAGCAGAGTATGAGGGTATATCTATGTTTGCATTTGACATTACCTGTATGGTTGTGAAAGAGCTCCAGAAAGAATAATACATACACATTATTTGCATGAGAACAACTATAGCTTTTGGAGTCGTGTTAATAATTACATCTATTAGTTTTTAAATTTGTTCGACAACTTTATAAGATTGTTTAATGCAGTCGTTCAAACTGATTCCGTAATATGCATTACCGGTTATAAATAAATTGCCCTGCTGGGTCAGCTCTTTTTCTAATTTATCCATAATTTTAGCATGTCCGATTTTAAACTGAGGGATACCTCGAGACCATCGGTAAATTTTTGTCAAAGTAGGTTTACCGTTTATGCCTACTATTGCATCCAAGTTTGCCTGAACAGCATCTAAAAGAGCGTCATCGGAAAGATTTATGGATTCATGGTCACCGTCTCCACCAACCATTGTCCTAAACTGCACCATGCCGTTTGGGGCTCTATGAGAAAAAATAGATGATGTCCAGATTGAACCTAAAATTTTGAGGTTTTCTTTTTTGGGTACTAAAAATCCAAAACCGTCTAAGTTATGAGTTATATTTTCTTTTTTGTAGCCTAAGCAAATAACAGAAATAGGTGCATAGGGGATAGAGTTAAATGTTTGGGCGAGTGATTGAGATAATTCTGAGACTAAGTCAGCAGCTTTATATGTCGGGGTGGCTACGATAACTTTATGTGCAAAGACTTCATTGCCGTTTTCAAATGTTATCTTATATAGCTTATCTGTTTTTATTATTTTTATTGCGGTCTGATTACACATAATATCATTTTGATATTTTTCTTGAAATTGTTCAATAATTTTTGAGAGTCCGCCGGTAAATGATGTCAGCCATCCTCCCGGTCCGCTTGGAGAGCCTGATTTTTTCTTTTCAGCTTTAGCTTTTTTAGCTTTGTGAATCATTGCCTTAAATAAAGAGCCGTATTCATCTTCCATCTCACGCATAATCGGAAAACAGGACTGCAAAGACAGTCTGTCAGCAACTCCGCCATATACACCGGAGACCATTGGTTGTACCAAATAATCTGCTGCTTGTACACCTATACGTCGTTTCACAAAATCGTATACTGATTCATCAATGTCAGCAGGACGTGCTTTGGCAAAAGGTTCCATCATGACTCGTAATCTACCCGAAATAGGTAGAATGTCGGAAGTTATAAATTTAGGGGGGGACATTGGTACCGGGCGGAGTTTTCCTGCCCGTAGGATAAATCTGTTCTCTACGTTATCGTTTGCACGTTCTAAGGAATTTGTTAAGTTAATTTGATCGACCATTTGTAAAGTAAGAGGTTCTCTGTCTAAGAACCCATTAGGTCCCCAATCTAAAGAAAAGCCGTCTATATGGTCAGTGCCTATTGTTCCGCCAAGTCTCGAGTCAGCCTCAAATAATTTAACTGTATAGGAGGGTTTTTTATGTTTTAAAAAATGTAGAGCAGATAGTCCAGAGATTCCTCCGCCAATAATGGCGACATCATATTTATTTTGAGTCATTGAGATGCTCCAATATTATGTTGGCTAAAAGTGTGCCAAAGCTGCGGTCATCGTTAAACATCGGCATACGACGAATATTGTCACTATTACCGACAAGTTCTTTTAATTCTATATCAATTTCAAACAGTGTTTCTATATGATCACAGACAAAACTAATAGGGACAATGAATATTTTTTTCCCGTCAATAATTAACCGCTTGGTTTCATCAATCGTGTCAGGTCCAACCCATTTTACCGGACCTGTTCTACTTTGATATGATAAAAAATATTCACGGTTACCGGCAGCATGTTGGGCTGTGAATTCAACTTGTGAGACATAGGGGTCGCCATCATCAACGAATTTTTGAGGAATTGAATGAGCTGAAAAAAGCAGAGTTTCGCCCTTTTGAATATTATTGTCAATATATGATTTCAGCAATTTGAGATATGCTTGATTAGAATGGAAGTCGTGAATGAAAGAGGCTTTAATGTTGGGATGTTTTTTTAATACTCTATGTGCTTCTGAAAATGATGAGCCTGTTGTCGCTTTACAATATTGCGGATACATAGGGAGAAAGATAATTTTATTGAAATTTGCTTTTGCCGCTTTACACACTGCTTCTTCAATAGTCGGTTTGAAATATCTCATACCTATAAAAATATCAAATGGAGAAATGATAGGTGAAATGATAAATTCCAGATGTTCCTTTTGAGATTCTGTCCATCGTAATAGAGGTGAAGAACCACCTATAAGGCTATAATTATGCTGAACTTTTTTATAACGTAATTGACTGATAAGTTTTGCGAATGGTTTTTGAAAGAATGCACCACCCGGTAATTGAATAATCTTACGGTCAGAAAAAATATTATATATAAAAGGTTGTATGTCATCAAGAGAATTTGGTCCACCCATTCCCAATAATATGACACATATTTTATCAGATTCACTGTTTGACATATGACCTTCTTAAATTGTTCTTGAGAATGTTGGCTTTTTTCCGTCACTGTTTTTGTTAAGATACGCATCAAAAACCATAGCTATGTTTCGTATAAATGTTCGACCGACCGATGTTATTTTTAAGCCGCCGTTTGGTGCATCTAAGAAATTATCGACGAAGAACTCTGAAAGTTCTTTATGTTCTTTATGGAAATAGTCATGATAACGAACCTCAAACTTTTTTTGGAACTCATCAAAACTCAAGTGAAAATTACACATGAGCGAACTAATAACATACTGGCGAATAAGGTCATCCTGACTTAATTGCATTCCTTTAAAAACAGCAAACTCTGAGTTTTCAATTGCTTCGTTATATTTTGAAAGCATAGGATATGATTGGAAAAATGAATTGTCAATATACCCAATGGACGACATACCCAATCCAACCATTTCAGGGGAAGCCTGTACTGTGTAACCCATGAAGTTTCGATGGAGTCTTCCGTCGTTTTGAGCGATAGAGAGTTCATCATCAGGCAAGGCAAAATGGTCCATGCCAATTTGTAAATAACCTGCTTCGGTGAACATTTCAATGGCAAGAGCAAAAAGTTTATATTTATCTTCTGTTACGGGGAGTTCAGATTCAACTATTTTCATTTGATTTGCTTTTACAGAAGGGAGGTATGCAAAACTGTAAAGTGCTACTCTGTCCGGTCGTAGTGAAATTGCTTTGGTGAGAGTTTCTCTAAAACTTTCAAGGGATTGTTTAGGGAGCCCATAAATTAAATCAATATTGACACCTTCAAAATTGAGAGATTTGCAGAAATCAACTTTTTCTTTGACTAAATCATACGACTGTATTCTTCCGATTGCAATTTGTACGTTGTTGTCAAAATCCTGTACACCTAATGAAATTCTATTAAAGCCACGATTTACCAGTGCTTCAATTTGTTCATTTGTTGTAACTCTTGGATCTATCTCTATTGATTTTTCGCAATTATCGGTAAAGATAAAATTATTTTCAAGAGTATCTAAAATTTCATTAAATTGTTCAATTGTTAAATATGTTGGAGTGCCACCGCCAAAATGTAATTGATTGACATTTTTTCGTTTGTTCAAATATTTGGCTGTGTTTTCGATCTCATTTTTTAAAGTATTGAGATACAATCGCACTTTTTTGGAACTGTTTGTAATAACAGTGTTGCATCCGCAATAAAAACAGCGACGTTCACAAAATGGGATATGACAATAAACAGCAAAAGGTTCATCTTTTCGAGTTGATGCATTTTTTAGAGCCTGAATATATGAGTCTGTACCGACTTCGTTTGACCAAACCGGAGCAGTGGGATAACTTGTGTAGCGGGGTCCCGGGCGATCATATTTTCTTAAGAGTTCAATAGGTATTGAAGTTGCTTGTTTTGGATTATTCATAAGTTTACCTGAAGTTTTGTACTGTTTCCACAACGGCTTGCACCGATTCTATTGGTGTTTTTGGTTGAATACCATGACCTAAGTTAAAGATTAATCTGTCTAAATTGTCAAATTTTTGTAACTGCTCTAAAGTTTTTTCACGTACATGTTCCGGTGTTCCAAATAATACCGATGGGTCTAAATTTCCCTGTACAGATTTATTCTTTAATACCGAAGCAGCTTTGTTTATATCCATGCGGTAATCTACTCCGACAACTTCGCAGTCAATTTCATTTACTAAATCAAGATACGGTGAGAGATTGTTGACAAACATAATACGGGGAACGTTTTTATTTTTTAATAGCCCGAAAATTTTGTTGGCAGGTTTTACGGTAAATTGATAAAAATCATCACGAGATAAGATACCATCCCAACTTCCAAATAACTGCACACAGTCAGCACCGGCATCTATTTGTTCATTTAGATATCTTCCTGTAATATCTGCCAGTAAATCAAAAAGCTGAATGGCGGCATCACGATAGGTGTGTATAAACTTTTTTGGTTTATCAAATGATTTTGATCCTTGTCCTTCAATTAAATAGCAGGATATAGTAAAAGGGGAGCCGGCAAAACCAATCAATGGAGTTTGTGGGAGAGCTTTTTTAATTGCTTTGATTCCATTAAGTGCAAATGAAAGTTCTTTTTTAATATCAAAGTCATTCAGTTTTTTTAAATCATCCGGTGTTGTAATCGGGTCGGCAATTTTTGGACCGCCTTGGTCGGGGAATGAAACCGATGCTCCCAAAGGGTCTAAAAATGTTAAGATGTCAGAGAATAAAATAGCAGCATCAAGATTAAAACGGTCAATCGGCTGTTTGACAACTTTTGTAATGAGTTCCGGAGATTGACAGAGTTCTTTGAAAGTCGCTTTGGAACGGACTTCAAGATATTCGGGAAGGTACCGTCCTGCCTGACGCATAATCCAGATTGGAATTGAACCGTTATTTTTACCATAACATGCTTTGATAAAATTGCTATTATTTAGTGCCACGAGTGAGCCTCCTGTCGAATGATCCCTGCTAATGTATTGGCTGCGTTTGAGAGCATGTTTTCAGGATGGGCTGCTGAGATAAAACAGACTTCATAGCCTGACGGCGGCAGATAGATTCCACGGTTTAAAACTTTTTCATGGATTCTATTGTAGTGTGCGATACCGGCACTATCAATAGCAGATGCCGAGCGGGGTAGTTCCGGTTGAAATAC
>CAJVYT010000039.1 GCA_913009765.1 uncultured candidate division Zixibacteria bacterium | reverse complement strand
GAGGGAGAGAGAGGGGGAGTTGAGTGAGAGGGTGGGGCGTGGGAGTGTGTGGTGTGGGGATTTGTTTTTTTTTTTTTTTCAAGCAGAAGACGGCATACGAGATATATCAGTGTGACTGGAGTTCAGACGTGTGCTCTTCCGATCTCGTCGATATGGGACCTTGTGTAAACGAAGACCAAATGAACACAGTCTTAAAATATATTGATATAGCTAAAAAAGACGGCGGCAGACTTGTTGCCGGTGGTGAAAGATTAACCGGCGGTGATTATGACAAAGGCTATTTTATAAAACCGACAATCTTTGCTGAAATTACTCAAGATATGACAATTTGGAAAGAAGAAATTTTCGGACCTGTTTTGGCTGTGTCAAAATGTAATTCTTTTGAACAGGCAATTGAAATGGCAAACGATACCGTATATGGTCTGTCGGCATCTCTTTACACGCAGGATATTAACAAAGCATATACTGCTATGCGTGATATTGAAACCGGCATATTTTATGTCAACGCTCCGACTATTGGTGCCGAGACACATCTTCCGTTTGGCGGAATAAAAGAGACCGGTAACGGACATAGAGAAGCGTCATCTGCTGCTTTAGATGTATATTCTGAATGGAAATCAGTTTATGTCGATTACTCGGGTGTTTTACAACGTCCTCAAATCGATAATGCTGATTGATAGGAATTTTTTAAAACAGTTATGACACGATGTAAAACCATATTTGAGAATAACGAAGTTCTGATGCTTCTGTATATGATATTTTTTATATGGATGTCATCGTCTATTTGGTGATGAAAAAATAAAATTATGTTTTAGTGATAACTGTTAATTTATAAATAAATGGAGTTTTACAATGGCGAAGAAAAAAATTATTATCATGGGTGCTGCCGGTAGAGATTTTCATAATTTTAATACTCTCTATCGTGACAATACCGATGTACAAGTTGTAGCTTTTACCGCAACACAGATTCCTGATATAGACGGAAGAAAATATCCGGCTGCTTTGGCAGGCAAGATGTATCCAAAAGGTATTCCGATTTATGCTGAATCTGAACTTTTAGGACTTATTAAAAAACATAAAATTGATGAAGTTATCTTTTCATATTCTGATGTTCCATACCATTATGTTATGGAAAAAGCAGCGTATGTAAATAACGCCGGTGCCAGATTTGTCTTAGAAGGTGGCGAACCTACAATGGTAAAATCAACCAAGCCGGTTGTTGCTGTTTGTGCTGTTCGTACCGGTTGCGGTAAATCTCAAACAACCCGCAAAGTTGCCGAAGTACTTCAGGCTATGGGTAAAAAAGTTGTCGCAATCCGTCATCCTATGCCGTATGGTGATCTTGCCAAACAGGCGTGTCAGCGTTTTGCAAAACTTTCTGATTTAGATAAACACAAATGTACTATTGAAGAACGAGAAGAATACGAACCGCATATTATGAGCGGTGTTATTATTTATTCCGGTGTTGACTATGAAATGATTATTCGTGAAGCTGAAAAAGAAGCGGATGTTATTTTATGGGATGGTGGCAACAATGATATTCCGTTCTATAAACCTGATTATATGATTACCGTTGTTGACCCTCATCGTCCGGGGCATGAACTTGCATATTTTCCGGGGCAACAAAATTTACTGATGGCAGATTGTATTGTTATCAATAAAATTGATTCTGCCGACCCTGACGGTATAGCAGAAGTTCGTGAAAATATTGCTGCGTACAATCCTGATGCAGTTGTTGTTGATGCCGCTTCTCCGCTTGGTGCTGATTTCCCTGAAAAAATTAAAGGGAAAAAAGTGTTAGTAGTAGAAGACGGTCCTACTTTGACACACGGTGAAATGACTTATGGTGCCGGTGTTGTTGCGGCTCAAAAATATGGTGCTGCTGAACTCGTAGACCCAAGACCATATACGGTCAAGTCAATTACTGCCACTTATGAAAAATATCCGAATATTGGTATTTTACTTCCTGCTATGGGGTATGGCGACCAACAGGTGAAGGATTTAGAAACAACTATTAACAAAGTAAAATGTGATGTTGTTGTTGTGGCAACACCTATTGACTTAACACGAATCGTTAAAATTAAGAAACCAACTGTACGTATAACATACGAACTTCAGGAAATCGGTACTCCTGACCTTGCGATGGTTTTAGGTAATTTCTTTAAAGGCTCAAAAAAGAAAGCCAAAAAGAAATAGAATAATAATATGACCACAGACCGAGAAAACTCGGTCTGTGGTATTTAATAGATGACGAAGATGAAAACTGCTGTTATAGCCCTGGGCGGAAACGCCATTACGCAACCGGGACAGGAAGATACTATTGCCCGCCAGTTTGCGAATACAAGACGTTCACTTGACGGAATTGTTGAGCTTGTACGGGACGGTTATAATTTAGTTGTGACACACGGTAATGGTCCGCAGGTAGGAAATGCTTTGCTTCGGTGTGAACTCTCGCGAGGGATGGCACCTGATTTACCCTTGGGGGTTTTAGTTGCTGATACCGAAGGCGGTATGGGATATATGATTGAACAGTCTTTGCAGAACCGACTCAGAAAAGAAAATGTTGAGAGACCTGTTGTAACTATTATCACTCAGATGCTTGTTGATAAAAACGATCCGGCAATTTTAAACCCTACAAAATTTATCGGTCAGTTTTATTCAGAAGAAGAAGCACATATCTTTATGGAATCTCGTGGATGGCGTATGAAAAAAGATGCGAATCGAGGATGGCGAAGGGTAGTAGCTTCACCTAAACCAATAGCATCTGTGCAGTCAGAGACTATTAAATCGTTGGTGCAAAATGGCACTATTGTTGTTGCAGGCGGCGGGGGTGGTATTCCGGTGTATATTGATAACCATGAGAATTACGAAGGTCTTGATGCTGTCATTGACAAAGATTTTGCCTCTGCGGTATTGGCTAAAGAAGTTCATGCCGATGTGTTGGCAATTTTGACTGCTGTTGATTATGTCTCAATCAATTTTGGTACACCTGAAGAAAAAAAAATAGAAGAAGTATCCGCAAGTGAAATGAAAAAATATCTTGATGACGGTCAGTTTCCTCCCGGTTCTATGGGACCAAAGATTAAAGCCGCCTTAAAGTTCATTGATGATGGCGGTAAAATGGTTGTTATTACATCTTTACATCATGCCAAACAGGGGGTTGTCGGTGATTTTGGGACAAGGATTATAGCGGACTGATGTATATGTGTACTTTAAGCAGTGATACAGTGAGTGAGATTCTCAAAGCAGGTTCTATCTATGAGGTTGGCGGAGCGGTACGCGATAAATTTATCTTCCAAAATATAAAACCAAAAGACCATGACTATCTTGTTACCGGTATTCCGTACAATCAACTTTCTAAAATGTTGAAACAGTTTGGGAAGGTTGACTTGGTCGGTCGTTCATTTGGTGTTATAAAATTCACTCAGTTTCAAGAAGGAAAACCAAAGACATTCGATATTACCTTACCTCGAAAAGAATTCTCGACAGGAGCAGGTCATAAAGATTTTGAAGTAGATTTCGATGCTGATCTGCATATTGAAACAGACTTGCAGCGTCGTGATTTTACAATCAACGCTATGGCTGTTTCTTTGGAAGATGAAATATTAATAGACCCTTTAGACGGACAAACCGATTTAAAAAATAAAAAGATTAGAATGGTTTATCTGAATTCGTTTGTTGATGATCCTCTCAGGATGCTTCGGGCTGTTCAGTTTGCGGCACGTTTTGGATTTGAGATTGAAAAAGAAACCTATGAAGCTCTTAAAAAACATGCCCACTTAATCAATACTGTCTCACCGGAACGGATAGCCGAGGAGTTGAATAAGCTTTTAGAACTATCTGAAAAACCTTCGATAGGTTTTAGGCTCATGCAAGAGACCGGACTTCTCAAAGAAATCCTGCCTGAATTAGAACTTTGTGTTGGAGTTGAACAGCCGGGTGGTTTTCATAAGTATGATGTCTTTGAGCATACGATGCATGTGTTAGATGCTGCTCCGAAAAATTTAAAAATCAGGCTTGCGGCATTGTTCCATGATATAAATAAACCACAACATCGAAGATTGGTTGATAAAGGTGCAACATTTTATGGACATGAAATGTCTGCCGGAAATACTGCTCAAGCTGTTATGTCGAGATTGCGGTATTCAAACGAACTTATCAAAGATGTCAAGATGCTTGTCGAACGTCACATGTTTACTGTTGATGTAACCCCAAAAGGATTACGTCG
This sequence comes from uncultured candidate division Zixibacteria bacterium, assembly GCA_913009765.1. The sequence continues at coordinate 13,423 of CAJVYT010000039.1, read as the reverse complement.
GTTGATTCGACAAGTTGGTGTCGAGCTTATTTTTGATTTACTTGATTTACGGCGTGCCGATGTTGCAGGTCTTGGAATGGGAAACAGTACCGATGATATTGATCAGTTTGAAACTGATATAAAAACTGAGATTGAAAGCAAAGCTCCATTTTCGCTAAAGGATTTAGCTATAAACGGAAATGATTTAATGGAAATGTTTGACCTTAAACAGGGTAAAGTAGTAGGGGATATTCTAAATTATTTAATGGAAAAAGTTTTAGACAATCCAAAAGAAAATATAAAAGAAAAATTAGAAAAACTTTCAAGATTATATTATAATGAAAATATAAATACGAGTAATGATAAGGAAATAAACTAATGAAAATTCACGAGTATCAGGCAAAGCAAATATTTGCTTCTGTCGGTATTGTTATACCTGACGGAGATATTGCCACAACACCGATTGAAGCTTACGATCTTGCTGTGAAATACAACAAGCCGGTTATGGTAAAATCACAAGTACATGTTGGCGGTCGTGGTAAAGCAGGTGGAATTAAGTATGCCGAAAATGCAGAAGCTGCCAAAGTGTTAGCGACACAAATTTTAGGTATGGATATAAAAGGTCTGACAGTAAAAAAAGTTTTAGTAACAGTTGCCGAAGATATTATTTCTGAGTCGTATGTCGGCATTATTTTAGATAGGTCAACGAAAAAACCTGTTATTATGGTTTCTTCGGCGGGTGGTGTTGATATTGAAGAAGTCGCCGCCAAAACTCCTGAAAAAATATTCAAACTCTTTGTTGATCCTGTTGAAGGACTCAAGATGTTTCAAGCTCGTAATCTTGCCTATAAATTATATCGTGATATAAATCAGGTACGTAAAGCTGCTGATATTATTATGAAATTATATAAAGCGTTTTGGGAATCCGATGCTTCTTTAGTTGAAATAAATCCTCTTATTACGAATACCGCAAGCGAGGTTATCGCTTTAGATGCTAAGATAAATATTGATGACAACTGTTTGTATCGTCAGCCGAATATTGCCGCAATGCGTGATTTGGATGCTGAAGAACCTGCTGAAATAAAAGCTCGGGAAGCTGATTTATCGTTTGTCAAATTGGACGGTTATATCGGTTGTATTGTCAATGGTGCCGGACTTGCAATGGCTACTATGGACTTGGTAAAAAGATATGGTGGCGAACCTGCCAACTTTTTGGATATAGGTGGTTCATCAAATCCTCAAAAAGTTGTTGATGCGGTCACGATTATTCTTTCTGATTCAAATGTTAAAGCTATTTTGATAAATATCTTTGGTGGTATTACACGATGTGATGATGTTGCCAACGGTATTGTTGAAGCTATCAAACAACTGCAGCCCAAAGTACCGATTGTTGTTCGTCTAACAGGTACAAATGAAAAAGAGGCAGCCAAGATTCTTAAAAAAGTAAACTTACCATCTGAAAATACACTTGATGATGTCGTGAAAAAAACAATTGAATTAGCCGGAATCTAAGTAAGGATAAAATTATGTCTATATTTATTAATAAAAGAACAAAATTGATTGTACAGGGAATTACCGGCAGAGACGGTTCTTTCCATGCCAAACAAATGAAAAGTTATGGTACAAATGTTGTTGCCGGTGTAACTCCGGGAAAAGGTAACTCTAAAGTATCAGGAATTCCTGTATTTAATACTGTTGAAGAAGCAGTTGCAAAAAATAAAGCAAACACATCAGTTATTTATGTACCGCCTGCCTTTGCTATTGATGCAATTTATGAAGCAGTTGATGCCGGTATCAAATTAGTTGTTTGTATTACCGAGGGAGTTCCTGCCAATGAAATGATGAAAGTCTATCAATATGTGAAAGAAAACGGTGCCAGACTGATTGGTCCAAACTGCCCGGGTTTGATTTCCCCGGGTGAAGCAAAAGTTGGTATTATGCCGGGTAATATTGTCAAAAAAGGAAACGTGGGTGTTGTTTCGCGTTCCGGTACGTTGACTTATGAGGCGATTTGGGCATTGACATCAGCAGGCATGGGGCAGTCATCTTGTGTTGGTATTGGCGGCGACCAAGTTATTGGCACAAACTTTATTGATTGTTTGGAGGCATTTGAAGCAGACCGTTCTACGAAAGCTATTGTCATGCTTGGTGAAATTGGCGGTTCCGATGAAGAAGATGCGGCAAAATATATAAAAAAATATGTTACAAAACCTGTCGTATCATTTATCGCCGGTCAAACAGCTCCTGCCGGTAAACGGATGGGACATGCCGGAGCGATTATTTCAGGCGGTTCCGGTTTAGCTGTTGATAAAATTAAAGCTCTGAATAAAGTTGGTGTTCCGGTAGCTTATTCACCAACTGATATTCCAATTCTTTTAAAAGAGCAAATTAAATTAAAAGCTGAAAAAGCTAAAGCAAAAAAAACAGTTAAAAAAACAGCAAAGAAAAAATAAGTAAATAATAAATTGAGATAAATAAGAAGGTACTTTAGGAAAAAGAAAATGACTGATTCTAATCAAGCGAGCCAAGATAAAACTGCTCCGACAAAAAAGAATAAGTATGATTTTTCAAGCGATAATTTACCGCTGAATATCAATCTTAGCTGGTGTAAAGCATGTAATATTTGCATCGCAATGTGTCCGCAACAGATTTTTGAACCTGATCGTGACGGAAAACCTATTCAAACAAGACCGGGGGACTGTACCCAGTGTACTATTTGTTGGGTTCATTGTCCTGATTTTTGTATAACCTCAACTGTTAAGTAGGTAGAAATTATGGCTAATAAGAAAAAGAAATTATATCAGGGTAATGGAGCATGTGTCGAAGGGGCGATATATGCGGGCATGTCTTTTTATGGAGGGTATCCAATTACACCTTCCACTGAAATTGCCGAAGGCTGTGCCAGAGAATTACCAAAATTGGATAGAAAGTTTATCCAAATGGAAGATGAGATAGGTTCCATAGCGGCAATCATTGGTGCCTCTGTGACCGGTAGAAAAGTTTTAACCGGTACATCGGGTCCGGGATATTCACTAATGTCTGAATTATTGGGATATGCGTATATCACAGAAACTCCTATTGTCGTTATTAATGTTCAACGTGGTGGACCGTCAACAGGATTACCTACAAAAGTTAGTCAATCAGATACTATGCAGGCTCGCTGGGGAACTCACGGTGATTATAATGCTATAGCAATTGCTCCCTCAACTGTGGGTGAGTGTCTTACTGAAACAATTCGTGCATTTAATTTAGCAGAACGATTTCGTACTCCTGTTACTGTGCTGCTTGATGAAGTAATGGGTCATATGCGGGAAATCATTTCTGTTCCTGAAAAAGGAGAATACGAAGTATTTGACCGTGTAAAACCAACAGTACCGCCTGAAGAATTTGAAGCATTTGCGATGACTGATAATTTTGTCTCTCCAATGCCTTCGTATGGTGAGGGCTACCGTTATAACGTCACCGGTTTGACTCATGATGTTCATGGGTTTTCAACGAACCGTTCTGATGAAGCAACTCAAAAACTTGATAAACTGCGTAATAAAATTGATCGTTTTACAGATGAAATTTTTAAAAGCAGACTTGAAATGGTTGAAGATGCAGATGTTGTTTTTATCTCTTACGGAACTGTATCTAGAGCCGCTTTGCAGGCTATGCAGATTGCTCGGCAAGCCGGAGCAAAAGTAGGTTCTATTCAGCTTTACACTATATGGCCGTTTGATTATGAAATGATTAAAAAGGCAACTAAAAATTGTAAAACTGTTATTGTTGCCGAAATGAACATGGGGCAAATTTGCCATGAAGTTCAAAAAGCTCTTGATCCAAGTGTGAAACTTGCAACTTTACAAAAGTATGACGGCGAAATTATTACTCCTATGGAACTCTTAGAAAAACTTGAGGAGGTGCTGTAATGGCTACTACTGAAAAACAAAAGTCAGATGTAATGCTGAATTATTTAAGACCTCAAAAAAAATTCCCCTCTGTATGGTGTCCCGGATGCGGAAACGGTATTGTTATGGGTGCTTTTCTTCGAGCGGTAGATAAATTAAGTTATAAGAAAGATGACATTGCTATGGTATCCGGTATCGGATGTACAAGTCGTATGCCTGTTTATCTTGACTTTAATTCTCTGCATACAGCTCATGGTCGTGCGTTAGCTTTTGCAACCGGTGTGAAATTTTCACAACCGCGTATGAAGGTTGTTGTTATAACCGGTGATGGCGATGCCTTGGCTATTGGTGGAAATCATTTTATTCATGCATGCAGAAGAAATATCGATATCACATGTATTCTCATCAATAATCATAACTATGGAATGACCGGCGGACAGGGTTCACCTACGACACCTTCGGGAGCTATTTCTACTACGACTCCTTATGGAAACGTAGAAAAACATTTTGACCCTTGTGAATTAGCAAAATCAGCAGGGGCATCCTATGTTGCCCGCGGTACGGTGTATCATTATCCGCAGCTTGAAAAAATAATTATGGCTGCTATGGAACATGAAGGTTTTTCACTTGTTGAAGTTATTTCAAATTGTCATACATATTATGGCAGATTAAATCGTAAAGGTGATGCTCCGGCAATGCTTGAACAGTTTAAAGATAATTCTGTAACTACCGGTAAAGCAAAAAAGATGGAACCGGAAGAACTTGAAGGTAAATTTGTTATCGGTAAATTGCACGAGGACAATACAATAACCGAGTTCTGTAACGAATACCAAAAAATCGTTGATGCCAAGAAAGGGTGAACCGTTTATTATGTCTAAAATACTTGATAAAATAGAGATTCCTCACGACCGTTTTGAAATTCGTCTTTCGGGTTCAGGCGGGCAGGGAATGATATTTGGTTCGGTTGTGTTGTGTGAAGCTGTTGGGCAGTCCGGTAATAAATCTGTTATTCAGTCTCAATCTTATGGACCGGAAGCACGAGGTGGAGCTTCAAAAGCTGATGTTGTTATTTCTGATAATGAAATCTATTATCCAAAAGCTATGAAACTTGACCTGCTTTTGGCTATGACGCAGGAATCACTTGATAAATATTATGGTGATTTAAAAGAAAACGGAACTCTTATTATTGATACTTCTCTGGTTACTGATATACCGACCGATGATTATTATGGATTAGAGTTTACTCGGTTAGCCCGAAGTGAAATCGGTTCTATTGTGGTTTCTAATGTGATGGCATTAGGTGCAATTTGTGCCTTGACAGATCTTTTTTCAAAAGAAGCCCTCACGGAAGCAGTTTTAGCAAGAGCTCCACGGGGTACAGAAGATAGAAATAAGAAAGCTATCGAAATCGGGTATGATGAAGCGATGAAAATAAAAAAGAAATAAAAGGAGTCACATGAGTCGTACTTTATTAATAGTTAAACCGGATGCAACCGAAAGAAATTTAATTGGTCATGTCATCAATCGGTTGGAAAAAGCACGCTATAAAGTTGCCGAGATGAGAATGGTCAGATTGACCGAAGAACAAGCTCGTAAATTTTATGCTGTTCATGAGGGGAAACCTTTTTTAGATGATTTAGTCAAATTTATGACTTCAGGACCGGTTGTTCCTATGGTTTTGGAAAAAGAAAATGCGGTCTCTGATTTAAGAACATGTATTGGTGCTACCAATCCCGCTAATGCTGATTGTGGTACTATCCGTTATGAAATAGCTGTTAATATTGAAAAGAATTCGGTACACGCATCTGATTCAGATGAAAATGCCAAGATAGAAATAGAATTCTTTTTTAACTAATATGGTAAGCCGCAGTACAATATATATTGCGGCTTTTTTTTAAAGGGTTTATTTGTTGTTGGAAATCGAATTGGCATATATGGATGATACGCTGAAAATAGATTTTCCTGATTCTATTACTGTCGATACTTATAAACCTATGGCAATAGATTACAATATGGATTATGTTTCTTTTAAAGAAGCATTTCTTAATTCTCAAATCTCTTCATTGCTTGGTTCTGAGAATATTCTTATTGTTGTCAATGATGCTCATCGAAGTACGCCAATTTCACTTCTTCTCAGTTGGTTTAAAAAGTTTGCTCCCCAACAGTTTAATTCGGCAACATTTTTAGTGGCATGCGGAACTCATAAAAAACCGTCTGATGCTGAATACATCGTTATCTTTGGTGAATTATATGATGAAATAAAAAACTCTGTATATGCTCATGATTGTCATAACTTAGAAGAACTGCAGTCAATAGGAATAGATTCTTTTGGTAAAGAGGTTTTTCTTAATAAAAAATTATTTACCCATGACAAAGTGTGGGTAATCAATTCGGTCGAACCTCATTATTTTGCGGGTTTTACAGGCGGAAGAAAATCACTTGTTCCCGGATTGGCTGATTTTAACACAATAGAGCGAAATCATAATCAGGCGAATTCTTTAGATTGTGCACCACTAAAATTACAGGGTAATCCGGTTGCAGAGCATTTGGAATCAATCTTAGAAATGATTGATCAAAAAAATATTTTTAGTCTGCAGGTTGTTACTGATTCAAATAAGAAATTAGCACATCTTGCTTTTGGGTCATTAAAAGATTCTTTTTATGATGCTGTTAATGCTGCGAAGAAAATTTATTCAATAACTTGTGATTATCAATATGATGTTCTCTTGTTGGAGATTTTACCTCCTCTTGACAGGTCAATCTATCAAGCTCAGAAAGCTTTGGAAAATAATCAGTTGCTTGTAAAAGATAACGGTGCTGTAATTATTTGTTCAGGATGTGCCGAGGGTATAGGGTCTGATTACTTTTATCAATTAGCGGAAAATTGGGACAAAAAAAATAATTGTCCAAAAGACGGCAAGGTGACATTTGGCTCCCATAAGATAAAACGGGTGAACGATATAGGTAAACGAATAAATATTTTTGTGAAATCAACATTGGATGATGATATTGTTTCAACACTGTTTTATACACCGATTGATAATATCTCAAATTTTATACATGAACTTGCGGCAATAAATAAAGAAATAAAAATAGGAGTAGTGTATGATGCTGCTCATCTTGTTTTGAAAAGTAAATAATATTATTAATAAATACTAACAAACAACAGTATTTTAAAGGAATTAGAAAATGAATAAAAAAATCGCAGTTATTGGTGCCGGAAATGTCGGTGCTACATGTGCAATGTATTTAGCAGAAGCAAACTTTGCCGATGTTGTTATGCTTGATATCGTTGACGGTGTCCCTCAAGGGAAAGCTCTTGATTTAACTGAAGCCGGCCCTGTACGTGGTTATAATGCAAAGGTTACAGGAACAACGAAATATAAAGATATTAAAGGTGCTGACATTGTAATTATGACAGCAGGATTCCCGCGTAAACCGGGGATGTCTCGAGAAGATTTGATATCCAAAAATGCTGAGATTGTTGGAATCGCCGGAAAAAACATCAAGAAGTTTGCTCCTAAAGCATTTGTTATTGTTGTTTCAAATCCGCTTGACCTTATGACATATCACATGCAAAAAGTTACCGGTTTTCCGAAAAACCGTGTGTTTGGACAAGCAGGTGTTCTTGATTCTATTCGTATGCGTTCTTTTATCGCTATGGAATTAGGTGTTGCGATGTCTGACACAAATGCTATGGTCTTAGGTGGTCATGGCGATACAATGGTACCGCTTCCTCGTTACACAACTGTTGCGGGTGTTCCTATTACCGAACTATTGCCAAAAGACCGTATCAAAGCTATCTCAGAACGTACCAAGGGCGGCGGTGGTGAAATTGTTAAATTGCTCAAAACCGGTTCTGCATATTATGCTCCGGCTGCTGCTGCAACTGATATGTGTAAAGCAGTATTTAACGATGAGAAGAAATTACTTCCGGCATCTGCTTACTTAACAGGTCAATACGGTATCAAAGATATTTATATTGGTGCCCCTGTTATTTTAGGTGCAAAAGGTGTTGAATCTATTTTAGAATTAAAATTAACAAAAGCTGAATTGAAAGCACTGCAAGGTTCTGCGTCTACATACAAAAAACTGCTTAAAGTAGTTGGCTATAAAGGATAAAAGAAGAATGCCAAAATATAAAAACATTGAAGTTCCAAAAACAGGAAAACGGATAACCGTTAAAAACAAAAAACTTGTTGTCCCTGCCAAACCTATCATCCCGTTTATCGAAGGTGACGGTATTGGTCGTGACATTACAAAAGCTACTGTTCGAGTTGTTGATGCGGCTGTTGAAAAAGCTTTCAAAGGGAAAAAGAAAATCTCCTGGATGGAAGTTTACGCCGGTGAAAAAGCAAACGATATCTATAAAGAATGGCTGCCAAAAGAAACAGTTGATGCTATTAAGCATTATTATGTCGCTATTAAAGGTCCTTTAACTACTCCTATTGGTGGTGGTTTCCGTTCATTGAATGTTTCACTTCGTCAACTTATGAATCTGTATGCATGTGTTCGTCCTGTGAATTATTTCAAAGGTGTAGGTTCTCCTGTTGTACATCCTGAAAAACTTGATGTTGTCATTTACCGTGAAAATACCGAAGATGTCTATTCCGGTATCGAATGGAAAAAAGGTACCAAAGATTGTAAAAAAGTTATCACATGGTTAAACAAAAATATGAAAACGACTATTCGTTCTGATTCCGGTATTGGTGTCAAACCAATCTCTGTTACCGGCTCAAAACGATTAGCACGCAAAGCTATTCAGTTTGCTATTGATAACAAACGTCGTTCGGTGACTTTTGTTCACAAAGGTAATATTATGAAATTTACCGAAGGTGCTTTTAAAGACTGGGGATATGAGCTTGCAATTAAAGAATTCCGCAACAAGATTGTAACCGAGGATGAGCTTTGGGGTAAATACAAAGGCAAAATGCCTAAAAATAAAATCCTTATTAATGACCGTATTGCCGATTCTATTTTCCAGCAGGTCTTAACTCGTCCTGATGAATATGATGTTTTGGCAACTCCAAACTTAAATGGTGATTATCTTTCCGATGCATGTGCTGCTCAAGTTGGCGGTTTAGGTATGGCACCGGGTGCGAACATGGGTGATTATATTGGTTTGTTTGAAGCAACTCATGGTACTGCTCCTAAATATGCTGACAAAGATGTTATCAATCCAAGTTCTCTTATTTTGTCTGCTGCTATGATGCTTGACTATCTTGGTTGGGGTAAAGCAGGTGATATGATTCGGAAAACTATGCAAAAGACAATTGACAAAAAAACTGTAACGTATGATTTACATCGTCAGATGAAAGGTGCGAAAAAAGTTGGTACTACAGCATTTGCTGATCAACTGATTAAAAACATGCGGTAAGTTTGTGATTTGTCACCCTGAGCTTGTCGAAGGGTGTATACTAATGTCATTCCCAACTTGATTGGGAATCCAGTCAGTTTATTTGTAGGGCGGAACCCTTTAGTGGTTCCGCCATTTTTTAATCTTTGGCAGACGTAGGTTCGTTTACTATGTATATTATTTATTCTTTCTGTTCTTTTCTCTATCAATAAATTCTTCATATCTTATTGTTAAAACATAAATATATTCACATATCGCTGTAGTAAAACTTAAAATGTCTGTTGCGTCCTCTTTGGTAGTATCTTCTTCAGAAGGGTGAGCACTTATATTTCTTCTTTTTCGAAGTGTTTCACCCCATAAATAAATTCTACCATCAATTATTTTTTTATCTTTCAACTCTTTCAAACCTTTTGCGAGCATGATTTTTTTAGATAGTTGCTCTTTACAAATAGCTTCTAATGCTCTTCCACACATAACAGTACAAGCTGAAAATGCTGTGGCTTTTAAACATAATTTTGCTTCATGAATAGAATTACTTACCAATTTAGGGATACTTCGATGAATATTGTCTGGTGGTTCAGGCCATAATCGTACTGGTTCAGAAAGATTCCATTCATTATATCCAACTTGTTCTAAATCAGCGACTCCGACCATGGGTTCATTACAAATTGGGCATAAGAGAAAATAATAGGCACCAGGTAATCCATCAACATCACGATATTCATGGGTTGCGATAACTGAAGCACTTACCTTTGATTCACAGTACGAACATTCAATCAGTTTAACTTTTTCATCCATAAGTGTTTTCCTCTTTATCTTAAGTATTGTTAAAAAATAATAAACTAACTGTTGATTCACAATCACTATTGTCGATTTTTTTTTATTTTATCATTTGTGTTTGGGATAATTAGCTCATATATTTCTGCACTGGATTCCTGCCTACGCAGGAAAGGAGTTTCTGAATCCCTGTAGATTTACAGATGATTTTAAACAAGTAGGGAAAGTCTCGCTTTTGAGCCCTGCCTTTTTTTATTGCTCCTGTCTTATTTTTGTGCTATATATTCTTATCAATAGGGAAACGATATGCTGAAAAAATCTGAAAAAATAAATCTACTTTTAGAAATCTATGACCAATCGTACGACCATACCGCATGGCATGGGACAAACCTGCGGGGTTCATTGAAAGGGTTAAAACTACCTGAGTTATTGTATCGTCCTCAAGGAAAACGTCATAATATTTGGGAGATATCACTGCATTGTGCATATTGGAAATATGTTGTTCTGCGAAGACTGGTCGGAGGCAAAAAGGGTGAGTTCCCACGGAAACCGTCTGATTTCCCAAAACTTCCTAAAAATCCAATTCTCAACGATTGGAAAATTGATTTATCCCTACTTGAAGATTATCATTTCCGTCTCAGAAATGCTATTAAGCAATTTCCTGAAAGTAAATTAAATAAGAATCCCAAAAATTCTAAAGTAAGTTATATTCAGACAATTTATGGTATCTCATCACATGATTTATATCACGCCGGACAGATTCAACTGCTTAAAAGAATAATTCGTTCAAACTGATTTTTCATTATTTTGGAACAAATCAGGCACAATTTCTTACAATATTCAGATGAGAGCCAAGCGGTTAAATGGTTTGCCAAGTATTGAATTTATTCATATATTGATTCGGTATATTTAAGATGAAAACTTAATTTGGAATTTATTGTCAAACAAGCAGTTAGATGAACGAAAATAAGCGATTTTTAAATAAAACCAATCTTATAGTAGGCTTTTTTGTATGGGCGATAGTCTTTACTGTCTATAATCTTACAAAAGCTCCTACTTTATCATTTTGGGATTGCGGTGAGTTTATTGCAGCAGCAGTAAAATTGCAGATTCCGCATCCTCCCGGCTCGCCTTTTTATATTTTACTTGGTCGTATTTTTTCGCTTTTACCTATAGCAGCAGACTATGCTGTAAGAGTTAATCTGTTGTCGGTAGTATCATCGTCATTTACTGCTTTATTTATCTATTTTTCTGCTGTACAGATTTTGAATATGTCACTTAAGCCCGAGAATAATTTTATTAATAAATTAATTGTATATGGAGGGGCTGCTTCATCAGCATTTTTAACTGCCTTTGCTGTGACAAATTGGAATAATGCCGTTGAGGCTGAAGTGTATGGTTTATCAATGATGATGCTGACTTCGGTGTTCTGGCTTTCACTTATGTATTGGGAAAAGAAGGGGACAGTTTTTGCTGATAAATTGATGTATCTTATATTCTTTATTGTATTCTTAGGAGTTGGAGTACATCTCACAACTTTTTTGATTCTACCGATTATTTCGTTGTATTTTATTATAGAGAAATCAACCTCTAAAAATGTTTGGTATCTTTTTGGCACTCTATTTCTTTTTGAGTTATATATAATTTTTGCGTTTTCATCAAACCCGGGAGAAGTTGGATTTTATATTCCGTTAGTAATCGTATTTTTCTTTTATCTGTTTTATATCTTTACATTTGAAAAAATACCTTCTGTCTATATGGCAATTGGTGCAGGATTTGTTTTATCCTCGCTTCCATTAGTTGGCGAATTGTTAACTGTTTCAGATGTTGCCCGTTTTCAGTCGGTAAGCACAGTATTTCATTTTGTAGGTAAAATTGGCTTTGTCGCATTACTGATTCTTGGAGTTTATTTTTTCTTTGTTTATTGGAAAAGCAGGGGAACCGAAGATGAGAAAAAACATCATTTGATTGCATCGTTATTTGCATTGTTCAGCTTATTTATGGTTCTCTTTCTATATCCAATACATGGGTATGCTTCGTATAAACCATTTTTAATTCTTTCGTCTGTTTTTATTCTTTTGTTTCTCTTACGATTTGCTAAAAACATTAACTGGCTTAATCTTATTGCTGTTGGCGGAGTCTCGCTTGTGATGATAGGTGTGAAACCATTTTTATTTGGGATGCTGGCAGCATCGGTTTTGATAATTGGATTAGGGCTTACAAAAAAACTACCCGGATGGAAAAATGCGTTGATGATTGTAGTTGTTGCTTTTATAGGTTATTCAACTCATTTGTATATTCCTATTCGGTCACAACAAAACCCGGTGATGAATGAAAATAATCCGGGGTCATCAATTCAGTCAACTATTAATTATATTGAACGAAAACAATATGGTTCTATGTCAATGACTGAGCGGATGTTTAAGCGTCGAGGTTCATGGCAGAACCAGTTTGGTACATATCGTCATATGGGTTTTTGGGGGTATCTGCAGGAACAGTATGGTACCAACAGAGTGTCATTCTTACCATTTTTTATTATAGGATTATTTGGTATTTGGGAAGTTATCAGGCGACGGGAATCAATAGGAGTTCCATTATTGTTAGTCATATTTTTAGCGTCTGTCGGGTTAGTGTTATATATGAATTTTGCCGATGGAACCAGAATGACGCAGACAGGTCAAGACTATTTGGAAGTTCGTGATAGAGATTATTTCTTTACACCGGCATTTATATTGTTTGCTCTTGCGATTGGTGTCGGCTTTTCATTTATTGTGTCTTTAGTAAAAGAGTGGTCAGAAAAACATATAAAAAGTCTTTCAATACCTCTCACACTGTTTTCGAGTCTGCTCTTTTTAGCTCCGATAACAGCATTTGCCAATAATTATATGTTAGCAAGTAGAGCAAATAATTATATCGCCTATGACTATGGGTGGAATCTGCTCACATCAGCTGAACAAAATGCAGTGTTATTCACAGTTGGCGATAATGATACATTTACATTGTGGTGCTTACAGGATGTGTATAATATTAGACCTGATGTAGCTGTTGTTAATTTGTCTTTAGCAAATACAAAATGGTATATCAAACAAATTCCTACAAATTTACATGTGAAAACTAGCTGGAGTGAAAAACAAGTTGACCAAATGAGACCGTTTAGAGATAAAAGCGGGACATATTTTGGAATGTCTGATCAGGTTGTGTCTAAAATTATTAAAGAGAATTTTGAGATCGGAAGAGCACACGTCTGAACTCCAGTCACACTGATATATCTCGTATGCCGTCTTCTGCTTGAAAAAAAAAAAAATAAAAAAAACACAGAAAAAAAAAAAAAAAACACAATCTACTGTGATCTCAACACCACAATTCTATTACACGCACTATCCGACCTCACACACTCAGTCTGTGTACTCTCAATCGTGTC
>CAJVYT010000038.1 GCA_913009765.1 uncultured candidate division Zixibacteria bacterium | reverse complement strand
CATACCGGCACCATAAGTATCTTTTTTGGTGAAGAATGGATAGAAAATACGTTTCAATTCCATCTGATTTATTTCTGTACCTACATTATGTACTTCAAGTTCATAATGATTTAAACCTTCTGACAGTTTAATAAGAACAGAAGAGTTTTCTTTGGCGTGTTCAACAGCATTTTCTACAACATTAATTAAAGCAAGAAGAACATCATCAAAGATACCATCAATAATTGCTGTATGCAGCTCTATATTTTGCTGTATCGTAACATTTTTGAGTTGAGCATCCTTATACCATTTGCTATTATGGTTTTCTTTAAACTTCTCAATAAGAGTAACTAAATCAAACTGTTTTGTTTTTTTATACTTTGCTCCCGAAGAGAATTCTTGGATTCTGCGAACTGTTTCTGCTCCATCTTGAGCAATCATTTCAATTTTATCCAGTTTATCAAGAACTTCGTTGTCATGGACTTTTAATTTCAGCAGCTGTACTCTTCCTACAATACCGCCAATCATATTATTGAATTCATGAGCAACCCCGGAGGTTAAGTCTGTTAATGCTGCTAATGTTTCAATATCAGCTATTTGCGAGCTTGATTTTTTCAGAAGTTTATTAACTTTTTTTTCTGATTCAACTAATAAAGATGTTTGTAAAATCAAAGAGGAAAAGAGTGAAAATAATGACAATAATTGTTTGTCGTTATCAGTAAGCGAATTCACTTGATCAGAGACATAGATTAAATATGTTTTCCGTTTACTATCTTTACAAATAGGAGAAACTAAAATTGTATTATACTTACATTTAATCTGACCGGCATAATCGACCCAAATGCCATTTTGAATTGCAACCTCATCAAGTTCATTCGAGAAATTTTCAAGTTCATTTTCAAATTTTGCGATAAAATTGTCACTTGGCTTATCAATATTAATTGCTTCAATAAATTCACATCTATTCGTTTTATCTGCTGAAAAGACAAAATAACCGCTTGGGATTATATTTTTTAATCTGAGTACTAATTCTTGGACTAATTCGTCATACCGATACTCTGAAATATCAATTTCAAAAAGTGAAATAAGGTCAGAAAGCCTGATAGTATAATCATTAACTTTTTTGTGTTCATCAATAGAATTCAAAATACTTTGCAAAAGGTTAAAAATAGTCTGTATCGTTTTTTGAAGATTTTGTTCTTCATATTTTGGATGTTCATACCAATACGCTAATATCAATATTTTAATATCATTATTTTTATAATACGGAAATTGATATACATACTTTAAATTATTTTCTTTAGCAAAAAGATATTTCGAATTATCCTTAACTTCAACTTCATTGAGACAGAGCAAACCTGCAACAAGCTGTTCTGCTCCCTCTTTATGAGAACAATATTCTTTTTCAATCATTTGGATATTCGGAGAGATGAGTTTTCCATTATTGTGATAGCCAACCGGAATCAAATGTTCATTCCCCTCTTTTTTATAATATACCGCCAAAAAATCCGCATCGAATAAATCTGCCAACAAAACAGAGATATTATCCACCTGATCTACTAATGTTCTGAGGTTAATACTTTTGATAGAATGGTAATATCTTTTAATCAATCTTGTAGATTCAGACACGATCTATTACCTCTTTTTGTCTATGTATTATATCAGTAGTGTGTGATACTGATTTTTGCTTACATTGTATTTTTACAGAAATAGTTGAATCATTTGATATGACATTTGAAACAACTGTACCGCCGAAGGTGAAATTGTCATCATCAACATTCTGCAATTCAAACTCATCAAATGCTTTTGCAATTATTTTTATTATATTCGCACTATTGATTAAAGAATTATGTAAAGAAATTTTGATATACGCACCACCCAGTTCTTTGTGTGCTTCAAGAGCAATAGTACCATCTTGTACTGCTGCATCAGCAATTGACAATATTGCCGGAATAATAATATCATCAACATCACTTCCGAGAACAAAAAACCAAGGTTTTGTATGAGTTAATACGTCAATCCGTAAGGATACATTTTTCGTAATATTTATATAGTGTAAATAGCCTTCTAAAATTCTTGGTAATCTTTTAAGCATTTCAGAAGCTTCAATTTCATTAGTATAATAATTATTATCAGTATGAGTTAAATCATGCAATACATCGATATAACCACCTACTAAATCAGCATTATTTTCAATAACAACAAGATGTTTTAATATTTTATCAGTATCATCTTTTTGTTCTTGAGCTGCAAGGTGTTTATTGGCATTTTCTATATTTCCAAGCAGCACTGTCATTTTAGAAAAAAGCCGGTGAAAATAACCAACACTTAATTTATATGATAAGTTAAGTCTTGATTTATAAGTTTTTTCCTTTCTTTTAGAGTCATCTAAAGCAGATTGCATATATAAACAAGAACAGCATTTTACAAATGTTTCTACAGCATCATCAATGAATTGTTTAAACATTTCAAGAACTTCAATTCTTCTTGAAGTTCCGACAGCAAGATAGTGAACTGAATTATTAGGCATATTTATTTTATAAATAAATTCAGTTTGTACATCGGCATGAGAATACTGCGAATAATTTTCATAACAATTTTCAGAATTTGTTTTTCGTAAGATGTTTGTTTCTGTAAATTCTTCTTTTACTTGAGGAAGCAATTTTAATGATGATTTTTCAAAAGCATTATACACACCATCTTTTGAAAAACTAATTTCAATAGTATTATCTTCTTCAAATAACAAAACTCTGGTAATTCGTAATTGTTTATTCAACAAAGTAAACATTTTTTCAAGTAGGATAAATGGCGTAAGATAAATATTAGTATTTAACATATACTTTTTATAATAATCCATTATAGATACCGAATTTAAAAATTGAGATTCTGACAATTTACCGGTCATTTTTATAATAGCTTTCAAAAAATAGACAGCTGATAAGTCGGTATTTCCCGGGATAAGCACTGAAATAATATTTTCAGAGCAATTTGATTTTAGACCTCTGTGAACAAACAAAAACAGTGGAGGATTAACAAGAAATTGAACCTCATTTAAAAGATTGATCGCCGGAATAAACGTTGAATCTTGTTTGACTGCTTTTTCCCATTTATCTTTTTCTTCGTCTATAATATATGGAGGGATATGATCAAACTTACTTAAATCTCCAACTATCATGCGGCGTGATAATTTACACAGCTCATCTGAATAGTATCCCGCACAACTCCTTGGAATATTTTTCACCAATAAATTTAAAATTGCTTTTGTCAACCCTATGTTTGAATCGGAATTTTCTGTTAAAGTTTGTATAAACTTATCATGGCTCTCGCCATATTTTTGATTTTTTTCTTTATACACTCGACATGTACTAAGCAGACATTGAATTATTTCTTCTTTAAAAGAGCCTAAATTTTTCTTTTTACTTACTAAAATTATGTCAACCTGTTGGTCAGCAAAAATCGGAAACAGGAAAAAGTTTTCACAACTCAAAGGTTCAATCTCATTAATACAATCTACAGTATCTCCCGGGATATTAATTATTTTTTGTTTGAGAGTGCCTAAAATATCAAGCGGAAGATAAAGCCAATCTCTTCTTATATCAGCATCAGTAGAGTGTGAGATTCTTTGAAATATCTGTGGGATCCCCATTGATACATACAGTTCTATATCTTCAGGCAAAGTGATTTTGCTTAAATCTCCAATTAAAAGAGCTGTTTCATTTTCAGATAATATTTTCATCCATCAATTCCCAATCAGCTCTTCCTGTCGTAGATTTGTAATTCGTCGTGATGATTTTATATTTTGTTTCTGAAAGTGTTCTTTTATTTTTTGAACTTTTTTAGGCTGTAATTGTGTTTGCATATTTTTTATTTTAATTGCCTGTCTATTTATTTTGTTCTGTATTGTCAATATTGCTGCGGCATCTTCTACTATCAAAACATCATTAGGAGTTACAACACGCTTATCACTTGTATATCCAACAGTAATAACTCCGTATATCATTCTTCCATTAAATAAAGGAGTAACCATATAGTGAGATAAGTCATTTCCAAAGATCTGTCGCTGCTCCATCTTTGATTCTTTAGTAGCTGTTTCATCTACCAAAACAGATATAGTTTTTCTCAGTTGTAAAACTTTTCGATGGTTCGGCATTAAAGAAAGCATCATAGTAGCATCTTCAGGGGTGGTAAAAGGAGAATTTTCTGCAGCAGATAAAACTTGAGAAGTTAAAAATCGTTTATCTTGTCCAAACAATGAAATTCGTACCATTGAAGCGTTTAATTCTTTTGCTATAAAATCTGATACTTTTTTATATAACTGAGCTGAACTCATATTTGTAGTAGTATCAAAAAGTAACTTATTCAATGTGGAACGACGTAAAGATTCTGATTTTTCAAGAAGTTTATATTGTGAATTTGTTATAAGTCTTTCAAGATTGTTATTTAGTATGCTTACATACTGTAAACTATTTTTTGAAAAATTTTGATATTTTTTAGAACCGACAACAATAACACCAACTTGTTCATGGCTATTGCTGATAGGGCATGCTGCCATTGATTTCATATCATTTTGCAGGGCAACTAAATCGACAATAAAATCTGTTTCTATGTCCAAGTTATTTATAACAACCGGAAGATTTGTGTTTAATACATACTGTTCTATTTCATTTTGCTCAGAGTATGAATCCATTAAACTTTCCAGCACCTGATTGTTGTCAGAGATTTTCAAATTATGCTTCTTGCCTTGATGTATATATGAGATAGATAAATAGTCTATTCCGATTTCAGACTGTAGTAATTGTTTTACTCTGCTGATATTTTCTTTGAGAGTTTTTGTATTATCTATTGAATCATTAATGTTATCTAACCACTCTTCTCGACGTTTATTTGATTCATTTTGAATATCTTTTGAATCTCGATACAATTTATCAGATAAAATATCAATGATAAGTTTTAAGCTCGTAACACTTTGTTCATCTATAGGTAGTTCTGCATAAAAGCTGAAAGCACCTAACAATTTATTATTTACTTCCATCGGGAGTAGTAAATCCGGTATTGAGTTAAATGATTCAGTGATATAAACCAGTTTAATATTATTATTTTGGATTGAATCAACAATTGCTGAATTATAAAAGTGAATTTTTTGAGATTTTATTTCCGTATTATTTTCTTTATCGGCAGCACCTAAAAATATCATTTTTTTTTCTTGTTGAGAAAAAAGATGGCAGCCTGACTCTGTAAAATTATATTGTTTGTTTATCATCTCAAGAGCCTGAAGCAGGATAACATGGTTACGATTTTCAAAACGAATGAGTTGTTCTATTTGTTTGAAAAGTTCTGATTTATTAAGTTCGTTAATATTATATTTCAGATGTTTTCGGTATACAGGCAGCCAATTACTAACTCCATTTAACAGCATAGTCAAACCGGTAATCATCCCAATCCAGTAAAGCAGTTGGAAAAATATTGGAATATTTAGAAACGGGACACGAGTAAATAATTGCTGTTGTTCAAATACAGACACAATCGAACAAAGCGACAAAGTAATCAATCCGGCAGTAATGTTATGAAAACTTGTTTTGTTATCATTGCTAATAATATCACGTAAATTATATACAACTATAAGACCTGCAAAAAAGAATACAGATGAGATAAATTCTATTGTATAAACCAAACCAGCCTCCGGCGTAAGTAACTCCTTATCATCAAGATATATATCGGCATTTTTCCCCTTATTGTTAGTATTTCTATATAGTTGAAATAAATCTATGCAGTATTGAATAATTCCTATTGTTATCAAAATGGAACGTGTAAACCAAGGGTATAATAAAACGTAAACAGTTATACCACAGTAAATTAAAAGTAATTTGCAAATTGGTCTTTCAATTGCTGAACAAAGAAATAGAAATAATGAAACGAGACTCTAACGTAGGGAGGCAGCATGCCTATACTGAAAAAAACAACTATGATATTAACTCTATTAAGTATGACAGCATTTATATGGATAGGATGTACTGATGATACTATAGTGACATACGTTGATAATCCTAACATTGCAGAACAGGTAGAACCGGTGGAAGCATATTTCCCTCTCAGCGAAGGGTATACTATTATCTACAATGTTACATACGTTAGCGGTGGCACAGAACAGATTACATTTCGTGCCGGTAAGACTGTCAGTTTTCAAGGAATTAGTGCTGTCGAATGGATAGGCAGCAGTGCTAACAGTTTAGACAAAGGATATTTCTATGCTTCCGGAAATGCTTTGTATTATTATTCTTCAATAAGTGCAGCACCTGAAAAGATACTCCAACTTCCATTGTCAAACGGTATAAGCTGGGCGACTAACGATATTAATTCAAATGACTATACTGATATTATCACAGGTGTTCAGACAGATACCATTAATGGTTCGGATGTTAATGCTAAAACTTTCCCAACTACTACGGCACTCAATTTTACAGTTGAGGCAACAGAATCACTTGAACTGGATAATGGAAATATTTACAGCCAAGCAGTTCGTCTTTCCACCCCAAATGGTTCACGTATGAATTATTATTGGTATGTTCAGGGAATTGGCTTAGTGCGATATGTGATTGGTGCGACAGCCTCAAGTTATCCAAATGGTGATATTGTAGGCGAGATATCAAATTATGGTTATTAACCTTATCTCATGTAAATGAGACCTCCAGTAAAAAAGCTCGCTTTTGGCGGGCTTTTTTTTTACCAATATATTTTTAAATCAGTGTTGGATGTACGATACGATAATAATTTTTAAAATGTAGTTTGGCAACTTTGGTTAAAACTTCAACTCCCTGCTGGGCGACTAACTCACGACCGGCAGAGTCTACCTGCGGTGCTGCACCACGAGGAAGCTCAAACTGAACAATTTCAGAGAGCCTGTCCATTTCACGCAAAAAAGCTGCTCTTGCCAAAATAGATGCTGCCGCTACTTGAATAACAGACTCTCCTCGCACCATCTGTTTGAGAACAATATTACATTTACGTTTTTTTAATGCGTTCTCTATAAGCTCTGCTTTCCCAAATTTATCAGAAATAGCAAGGTCAACAGAATTTTCGCAAGCAATGGTATCTATTGCTTCGGCATGTCCTTCAGCTAAAAGAATATTGAGATTTTTTATTTTCTTATACATAGCATTGTATTTCTGAGGATCAAAAATTACTAATTTATGAGGGTAGTCTTGGCGTAAGGTATTATCAATCTCAAGTATTTTTTTATTGGCAATAAGTTTTCCATCCCGCACCCCTAGAGCTTTTAAACGGGATTCATCTTTTGTGTCAGCTAAAAAAGATGCAATAACCAATGAGCCGAAAAAATCACCTTTACCGGATTCATCGACACCAACAATATGATTAATGGCAGACATTATTTATTATAACGTTCGAGGTATTCCCCGGTTCTGGTATCAACTTTAACTTTGTCACCCTCTTTAATAAAAGGAGGAACTTTAACAGTCAAACCGGTATTTAGTTTGGCAGGTTTTGTAACATTGCTGACCGTATCACCTTTAGCCGACGGTTCTGTTTCGACAACTTCCAAGACAACCGAAGTAGGTAAATCAACTGAGAGAGCTTCGCCGTCTAAAAAGAGAACTTTATATTCTTCATTTTCGATTAAGTACCACTTGGCATCACCAAGAGACTCAATATCAATTTCAACCTGTTCAAAAGTTTGTATGTCCATAAAGGCAAAATTACCGGTATTTTCATAGAGGTACTGCATTTTAACATCCTGCATATCCGGTGGCTTAAAAGAGTCATTTGATGAAAATACTTTCTCAACGACACCGCCGGTTTTGATATGTTTTAATTTTGTACGAATATTCGCTTTACCACGACCCATTTTAAAATGTTGATATTCTATAACATAATAAGGCTGGTCATCTACTAAAATACGTAAACCTTTTCTAAAATCTGATGGTGAATACATATAATCTCCTTTAAAATTCTCTCAAATATAGTAAAATTCGGTCAGAACAAAAGGATTTTATTTAGGATTTGAAAGGAAAATTTCAGAATTCTCTTCTCTTGTTTGATTTTCTAAAGGAATAATTATTTTAAAAATAGTACCCTCTCCATGAGTTGATTCGACCAAAAGCTGCCCATTATGGAGAGCTATGACTTTTTGGGCAAGCGGTAAACCAAGACCTGTGCCGGAGGGACTCGTTGAGTAAAAAGGAGTAAATATTTTTTTTATTTTATCTTTATCAATTCCACACCCATAATCCTGAATTGTAATTACTACGTTATTATTTTCATCATATATTTTAACATCTATCACACCATTTTCATTATTATAAGCGTTTTTACTGTTCTCCAAAATATTCGTCATTGCCTGTTTTAACAATAATTGGTCTATATCAATGCGGGTGTTATGATGTAATTTATTTTCAAAGTTCAACTTGATATGGGCAAAATCATTTCTGATACTCAGCGTATCTATTATATCTTCTATAAATGGAACGATATACTCTTTTTCAGCAGAGTAATCATACGGTTTTGTAAAATTGAGAAATCGTTTTATGAGCATTTCTGATTCACGCAGCTCAAGTGCCATTGAATCAATAGTTGTTGTTTCAATATCATTCTGAGTTAATCTTTTTTTCATAAGTTGATTATACCCGACAATGGCACCTAATGAGTTTCGTAACTGATGAGCTAATCCGGCAGACATTTCACCTAAAGCTGACATTTGTCTGTTTTTTTCTATTTCGCTTTGGAGTTCTTTTATTTTAGAAATATCATTTAATAAAATTGAAGCACCAATTTGATGGGTTTTGCTGTCACATATCGGTGAAATTGTTATACCAATTCTCAGATAAGGATTATTGAATTCATATTCTTCGTACGAATGAAATATCTTATTTGTAAGAGTTTGATAAATTTTACCTTTGAGACTATCAAATAAAAAAGGAAGCTGATTAAAATCAGCTCCTACAAATATACAAGAATCCAAACTACAAATTTTTTCGGCAGCATTATTAATTGTTAATATTGTACCTGATTTATCAATAGTAATAATTCCCGCCTGCATAGAGCCAAGCAGATATTCATTAAACTGTTCAAATGACTCAGCACGTGTAGACGCTTCTTTATGAAGTTCAACTAATTCGGACTCTTTTTCTTTTAACTCTTTTATAATGGTCTGATATTCATCAACAACAGAATTTACTTCATAGCTCTCAGATGGTATTGTTCGACCCGCTGATTTTGCCTTATCTTTTAACTTCCTAAATGGTGATAAAATAAACCTGTACAGCAGAAAATAAATGAGCATTATAGCAAACAGTGTAATCATAGAAATTATAACAAGCGTGTCGGAAGCATCATCAAGATATGCTAACTTGCGAATTTTCTTTGAGAGGATGAGAATGTTGTTGTTTCTGCCCATCGAGACCGGTACAACAAAGTAGTATTGGTCATTTTCACCGCGTGTAAGAGTATAGAATTCCGATGTTAATATAATTCCTGATATTTTCAAAATATCTTCTTGAGGGACATGAAACAATATGCTGTTTAGCCATCGAAGTTTTGCTTCTTTACTATATTCTTTTGGCATTGATGGGAGCAGAACAATATCATCGAGCTTGTACTTATATAAAAACTGTTTTTCATCAGCTTCAGAAATTGAGGTTACTTGATTATTTTGAATGTATCGACTCAGTATCAGAGATGATTTGTACAAATCACTGTTTATATCATCTTTGAAGATATTTTTGGCATTATAAATTACATAGTTTGAAACAATGTTCAAACAGAGCATAATAATAACCAGCACTAAGAGTCCAAAATGAACTTCTAATTCATATTTTTTTTTCTTTTTATACATAACTTTATAGTATGTCTATCGGTTTAAAATATTTCTAAATGAGGGAATCAGTTGTTATATAAGAAATTTTGTAGATAAAAGTTTATTATTTGATCACCATAGCTGATTGCTATGACAGCGGCAATTGCGATAAAAGGTCCAAAGGGAATAATACGCTCTTTTCTCAGCTTTTCAGACACAGTCATAACTGCTATTGAAACCACCAAACCGACAACTGAAGAAAGAATAAATATCAACAGAACTTTCTGCCATCCTAAAAAAGCACCGAGCATTGCCGCCATTTTTATATCTCCCCCGCCCATTGACTCTTTTTTAAAAAGAAACTCTCCCAATTCAGCAACTAAATAAAGAGAACCACCACCAACTAAGAAGCCGATAAAAGCATTCAGAATACCTATACCGTCAGGTAAAAATGAAACCGCTAAGCCAACAATAATTCCGGGCAAGGTAATAACATCGGGGATTATCTGATGATCTAAATCTATAAAGAATATAACAATTAATGCAGAAATTATAAGAGCAAATACAAAAAATTCAGATGATAAGGAGAATTTCCAAAAGAATAATCCATAAAAAACAGAATTAAGCAGTTCTACTAACGGATACCTAATTGAAATTTTCTCTTTACAAAATGAGCATTTACCCCGTAAAAAGAGATAACTCAAAAGCGGAATATTATGATACCATTTTAGTTGAGCATGACAGTTTGGACATTCAGAACGAGACTTTTTAAACATAATCTTGAGTGGTACTCTATATATGACAACATTCAAAAAAGAACCTATCAGAAGTCCAATAAATGCAATAAAAGCTGTGAGAATTATGTTTTCCATCGTGTTAATTATATCGGCAGTTTATTATATATCTATATTTCTCCGAGTAAATTCATAATAATAGCTAAAATAGATGGTGAGGCTGTTTCGGTACGTAATATTCTCTCTCCTAAAGATATTGGAATAATATTTTTAGATTGAGATAGTTCAATTTCTTCACCTGAAAAACCGGATTCGGGTCCGACTATAATGGTTACCCGTTTAATATTTTGTTTAAAATCAATTTCTGAAAGTTTTCTTGATTTTTGTGAAGGATGAAAAATCAGGTTAAGAGACTCATCATCAATTTGAACCATCAAATCTCTAAAATTAGTAGGTGCCACAATTTCGGGAAGATATGACCTTCGACATTGTTTTATCGCTGCCAAGGCAATTTTCTTATATCTCGCCTGTTTTGTTTTGATACGTTTAGGGTCATCGACTTTTACTTTACCCTTTTGACATACAAGAGGGATGATTCTTTTGACTCCTAACTCAACAGCTTTTTCTATAACAGAATCAAATTTTGAAATAGCCGATAGTCCGGCTGCTAAAGTAACAACTGTATCGGTTTCCCCAAAATTACGAACAGATGAATGAATCCTAATTAGAACCGACTTGTTCTTTTTCGCAAGAACAATCTCTCCCCTATAAGCTGTTCCGAGCCCGTCTACAGCTATTACGATATTTCCAAGAGATAACCGCATGACCGAAAGAGCGTGATGGCTTTCTGTTTTGTTTAATTCTAAGCTGTCATCTACAACGGTATGAGGTTCAACATGAAAAATTGGAGGATTCATTCTGAACTTTTCCGCACAAGAATTGAACGCCATTCGTTATCTTCGATTATTTCAAACTCATGCATATTGCATCGAAATAGGATTTCTTCGACCTCTTCTACATCTTCCTCTAAAAGACCGGAGAGAAGTAAAATTCCTCCAGGTTTTATAAGAAGGCATAATTTATCAAGCATTGAGAGAATAGCTTTTTTAATCATATTGGCACAGACAAAATCATAAGGAGTATCATGTTCACATAATTCAATAGAACCATGACCGGTCTCATAAGGTGTCGTTACATTATTAAGAGTAAAATTCTCAATAGTATTTTCAACTGAGATTTCATCGTAATCAATCGCCTTAATTGATTTCGCTTTTAATTGGTCAGCTAAAATAGACAGAATACCGGAACCGCATCCCATATCAAGAAATGTCATATTCGGTTTAAAAGTATGACGGATAATTTCTAAACAACTTCTGGTGGTTTCATGTGAACCTGTTCCAAATGCCATTTTTGGTTCGATCACTATATCATACACTGCCTCAGACGGTTTTTCATCCCAAGGAGGACGCACGGAAATATCTTCTGCAATCAATACTGCTTTTACAGATTCTTTATAGGCTTCTTCCCATTCGACATTCTCAACAATTCGTTCTTTCATCTCGGGGAGATGATTAAAATCATCATGCAGTTCCATCAAAGATTTGAAATAATAATTTAGCTTCTCAGCATAATTATCGTTGACATTTTCAGGGACATAAAATTTAATAACAGTATTATTATTAATCTCTTCAAAGACTAATCCCGCTGATATATTTTCAGATATAAAGTCAGAAACCGCATCAACAAATTGATACGGTAACACAACTGATACTTCTACGAATTCTTGATTTGGCATACTCCGGTTACACCCCTAAAGAGTCACGAAGTTTATCAAAAAAAGATTTGTTTGCTTTAGGCGGCACAAAAGATTCTGACTGTTCTAATTTTTTCAGCATTACTTTATCTTCGGATGATAGTTTCGTAGGCACCCACACAACCAAACGAACTAACTGGTCGCCATGACCATGATGGTGCAAATGGGGAATTCCCTTACCTCGCATTTTTAGAGTTTTGCCGGGTTGTGAACCGGCAGGGATTTTAAGCTTTGCCATACCACCCAAAATAGGCACATTGACAGTACCACCCATGGCAGCTGTTATAAATGAGATAGGTAAATTGCAGATAATATTATCGCCGTGTCTTTCAAAATGCTCATGTTCAACTTCTTCAAAGATAGCAATCAAATCACCACTTTCTCCTCCATTTGGAGCTGCGTTCCCCATTCCGTCAATTGTCATATAATTACCGGCAGAGACACCTGCAGGGATATGAATACTTACTTCAGAAGAACCATGCACCCGTCCTTCGCCCCGACATGTTTTACACGCATCGGCAATTATCTCACCGGTACCTCGACAGGAGTTACAAGTAGTGACTTGCTGGACAGTACCCAAAAATGTTTTGGAAAGAGTGCGGACTTGTCCATGCCCTTTACATTGCGGACATGTTTTTTTAGAAGATCCGGCAGCAACGCCCGAACCTCCGCATGTATTACAGGCAACTAATCTGTTTACCTTGACTTTCTTTTCAACACCTTTGGCAATTTCTTCAAGAGTCAGTTTGACACGTATACGTAAATCTTCGCCTCGATTGCGACGTTGACGAGTTCTACCGCCGCCCATTCCGAACATCTCTTCAAAAACAGAGCCTCCGCCTCCGCCACCGCTTCCTCCGAAGTCACGCATAAATGCTCTGAGGGCATCGCTTAAATCGAAGCCCTCAAATCCTTGTCCACCGCCAAAACCGCCTGCTCCACCTTGACCAAGACCTGCATGACCATACTGGTCATACATCTGTCTTTTTTGCTGGTCTTTAAGAACCTCATACGCTTCGGTTGCTTCTTTAAACTTATCCTCAGCAGTATGGTCTCCGGGGTTGCGGTCAGGGTGGTATTTCATAGCCTTTTTACGATATGCAGATTTTATTGCTGCTTCATCGGCACCCTTGTCAACACCAAGAATTTCGTAGTAGTCTCTTTTTGACATAGGCTATTTATTTATTATCTTCATCAACAACTTCAAAGTCAGCATCAACAGCACCATCGCCCGGTTGGGAATTATCTTGAGCATCAGTCTGAGGTTGTTCTGCACCTTGGTTGACATTCGGTTCAGCTTGACCTGCTGCTGCTTGTTCTTCCTGTGCTTTTTTGTACATCTCCTCAGCAATTTTATGAGATGCTTTCATTAAATCTTCTTTGGCTGTGTTGATAGCTTCTAAAGATTCTCCTGAGATAACTCCTTTGAGTTTCACAATAGCTTCTTCAACTTTTGTTTTTTCTCCAACATCTATTTTGTCACCTTGCTCTTTTAAAGTTTTTTCAGTGGCATAAATCAACTGGTCAGCTTCGTTACGTGCTTGAATGATATCAGCTTTTTGTTTATCATCATCAGCATGTTTCTCGGCATCTTTTACCATACCATCAATTTCAGCTTCTGAAAGTCCTGAAGAAACTTCAATACGAATTGATTGTTCTTTATTAGTAGCTTTATCTTTGGCAGAAACATGCACAATACCGTTAGCATCAATATCAAATGTAACTTCAATTTGAGGCATTCCTCTTGGTGCAGGTGGAATATCGGTTAAATCAAATTTTCCAAGTGTTCTGTTATCAATAGCCATTTTACGTTCACCCTGTAAAACATGAATAGAAACAGCCGGTTGATTATCTTCAGCAGTCGAGAAAATTTGTGATTTTTGGGTTGGAATAGTTGTATTACGCTCTATAAGAGTTGTCATAACACCACCTAATGTTTCGATACCCAAAGAGAGCGGAGTAACATCGAGAAGCACGATATCTTTCATATCGCCCGAAAGAACACCCGCCTGAACTGCGGCACCAATAGCAACAACTTCATCAGGGTTCACACCTTTGTGAGGTTCTTTTCCAAAGAGACCTTTTACAATTTCGATAACTTTCGGCATACGGGTCATACCACCAACTAACACAATTTCATCTATTTCAGATAAAGACAGTTTCGCATCACGAATTGCAGCTTTACAAGGCTCAACCGTTCTTTGAATAAGAGCATCTGTTAATTGCTCAAATTTCGCACGTGAAAGAGTAAGGTCGAGATGTTTTGGACCTGAAGAGTCGGCTGTAACAAACGGAAGATTGATATTTGTCTGCATAGTGGAAGACAGTTCAATTTTAGCTTTTTCGGCAGCTTCTTTTAGACGCTGCAAAGCCATGTTGTCTTTTCGTAAATCAATACCGTTTGATTTCAAGAATTCTTCCGCCATCCAATTGATAATAGCTTCATCAAAATCATCACCACCTAAGTGAGTATCACCGTTGGTAGAACGAACCTCAAAAACACCATCACCAATTTCTAAGATAGAAACATCAAAAGTACCGCCGCCTAAATCATAGACAGCAATTTTTTGAGAAAAATCTTTTTGTAAACCGTAGGCAAGTGATGCCGCCGTAGGTTCATTAATAATACGTAAGACTTCTAAACCTGCAATTTTACCGGCATCTTTTGTTGCCTGACGCTGGGAGTCATTAAAATATGCAGGGACTGTTATAACAGCCTGCGTAACAGTTTCACCGAGATAGCTTTCAGCCGCTGATTTTAAAGATTGTAAAATCATCGCTGAAATTTCAGGCGGTGTATATTTTTGACCGGCAGCTTCAATAATAACAGCACCTTTTTCGTTTTCTGTTATTTTGTATGGAACAGTTTTCTCTTCGGAGCTTACTTCATTGTGCATACGTCCCATAAAACGTTTCACAGAAAAAATTGTGTTTTCAGGGTTTGTAACAGCTTGTCTTTTGGCTGCTGCCCCTACTAAACGTTCTCCTGATTTTGTAAAACCAACTACTGAAGGTGTCGTTCTGGCACCTTCTAAATTTGGAATTACGACCGGTTCTTGACCTTCTAAAACCGATACACACGAGTTTGTCGTGCCTAAGTCGATACCTATAATTTTACTCATAATAAAATTCCTTTATATTATATATATTATTGTTTTTGTGCCAATTATTCATTATTATCTTCGTTTTTTTCTTCTATCTTATTTTCTTGTTCATCGTCCATTTTTTGTTCTTTTGGTTTTGCCACACCTACACGGCTGTGACGGATTACTTTACCGCCCATGGTGTATCCCTTGTTCATTTCAAAAGCGACTATACCCTCATCAAATTCATCTGATTCAACATGCATCAGGGCTTCATGTAAATTGGGGTCAAACTGTTTGCCGATTGCTTCAATTGGCTTGACATCATACTTATCAATGATTGCATGTAATTTATTATGAATCATTTTAATACCTTCTTTAAATGACTCCAAAGTAACATTGTTATCTTCATGAGATATGGCTCTGTCAAAATCACTGACAACATCTAAAATATCGCCGATAGTTTTTTCATTGGCAAATTTTATCATATCATCATATTGTCGGGCAGTTCTTTTTTTATAATTTTCAAATTCTGCTGACTTGCGGGCAATTTTATCCTCAAGTTCAGCAACCCGATTTCTCAGTTTCTCTTCTTCTGACAACTCATCGACAACAACTTCTTCTTTTGTTTCAGCCGTAGCTTCAGCAGATTTTTCTGATGAAACTTCTACTTCAACCTTGGCATCATCTTTTTCTTTTTGATTCTCTGTTGCGAGAGTTTCTTTTCCTTTATTTTTTGACACTATATTGTTCCTTCTTATTGTTTAAACCCTGAAAGCATATCTGTGATTGTACGGGCGGTATAGTCAACAACTGACAAAAGTTTACTGTATGCCATTCTTGTTGGTCCTACTATTCCAATCGTACCGGTCACTTTTCCAACTTTATATTTTGATGTAACCATCGAACAGTTCATAACTTCTTTAAATTTATTTTCAGCACCGATAGTAATAAGCAATCCTTCCTCTTCGGCATTAGCGATAAATTCCGATAAAACTGAACCGTCCTCAAGAAGTTTCATCAAATCAGATACTCGAAGCAGGTCAGAAAATTCAGGTTTTACAACTAAATTTTCAGCACCTGACACAAAAATATCATTCGCTTTTGATTCTGTCCAAATTTTATCATTTGAATCAACAAAAAGCTTTACCAATTTGCCGTTTCCACTAACATCTGCCAAACGTTTTGAAATTGTTTCGCTGATTTCGCCAAGCGTAAGTCCTCCGAGTCGTTCGTTGAGAAGTACCTCAACCTCCTGCAGTTCTCTTTCATTAAATGATACTTCCACTTCGATAACCATAGAGCGTGCCAAACCGGATTTCAGAACGATGACAATCATAACCCGTTCTGATGTGACCGGGATGAGGTTCATCCGTTTTAAAATACCTGAACGAAACTGCGGAGCAATAGAAACACCTAACTGATTTGAAATTGAGGAAAGAACTTTGCAGGTTTGTCCGAGGATTTCATTTATACCTCTTCCCTGCTGCAATAAAGTATTTTTAATATGCTCTTTTTCAACCTCTGTCAGTTCTTCCGGTTTCAGCAAATAATCTACATAAAAACGGTAGCCTATATCAGTAGGTATTCTACCCGCCGACGTATGAGGCTGTTGAACTAATCCGAGTTCTTCCAAATCCTGCAAAGTATTCCTGATAGTCGCCGGTGAAATACCCATATCGAACTTATTTGCAATAACTCTCGACCCGACCGGATCCGCATCGGCAGACGAAATATAAAAATTTATCAGATTCGACAGAATCATCTTTTCACGTTCAGATAAGTTTTCAAAAGCCATTCTAAGCACCAATAATACAGGTTTTATCTACTTCTGCCATTTTGTCATCTATGGTGGCAGTGCGTATGTAAGTAACAATTATTGTAACGGTTGTCAAGGTAAAAGGTTTAGTTTTTATGAATATTTTTTGAAAAAAAGTAAGATTTTGTCTTTTTTTTGAGAATTTTTAGAACTCAAAGCTAATTTCGAGAAATTTTGATAAAATATAGTTGAAAAAAATGAGCTAAATTACTGTTATAATGGCAGAAAACTAATGATACAATTATAATAAAAGCCTTGGAGTCTACTTGCCCAGAATTCTTGATTCGGCTGTGTTTTTTTATTCATAGACGCAAAAGAATTAAATAACATCTTGCAATGCTTTATTACATTTATCTACAATTAAAATAATTTTTTCATTATATAGAGGAGGTATGCCTTTATCATTGCTATAGGCAGAAACTGCTGTTTCTCTAGATCGGAAGAGCACACGTCTGAACTCCAGTCACACTGATATATCTCGTATGCCGTCTTCTGCTTGAAAAAAAAAAAAAAATATAAAAAGAAAAAAAAAAAAAAAGACTAAACAAAAAAATAAAAAAATAAAAACATACTCTATCGTCAAGTTCATCA
>CAJVYT010000037.1 GCA_913009765.1 uncultured candidate division Zixibacteria bacterium | reverse complement strand
TTTCCTGTTCCTTAACAGCAATAATATCAGGGCGAAGACTGATTGAATCAGAAGTCAAAAACATAAATTGAGGCAGGTTTGTAGTTAAAGAAATTGAATCTGTAAATGAAGCTACATCAAGCAGAGAAGCAAGTCGAGCTCTTATTCCAGATTCTGCACCATCTAAACCGGCAAGTTTTCCTTCAACTGTTTTTAGTTCTGCAATAAGTCGCAATTCTTCAACTTTAGCAATCCTTCCAACTTCAACAGCAGTTATGGCAATTTTAATATGCCCTTTAAGAGCTTCTTGTTGTTCCTGCAATGCTTTACGTTGTCCATATAGTTGCTCCAAACTTCGATACAATTCAGCTGCAGTATAAAGAAGTGATAGACGAATATTTGCCACTTCTGCTGTAACAGCTTTTGTCTGATGTGTCAGAGCATGAAAACTATTACGAATTTGCCCATTTAAATCTAAAGGTAATTGTACACCGACTCCATATCCATATTGATTATCATCAAATGTCATATTTGAAAAATCAATTGGCGGAGAAATTGGTCGTGTTAAACGATTATCATTAAAATGCACGTCATGGGCAAACAGGTTTATTTCTCCCAAAAACTTACTTTTTACAATATTCCGTTTTGCTTTGAATATATCTATTTGTGCATTTGCTGCTTTTAAAGGGGATGCTTGAAGTTCAACCTGATGCAGTACCTCTCCTAATGTAACAACTTTGGCGTTAGCTGTAGTGAATAGTAGAATCCCCACCATTACCACCGAAAGTAAAAAGACAATAGAACGCTTTCTACCAAAACTGCTTGTTTTAAAATATTTATCAATCATATTCACTCCTCTCTTTTGAGAGCTTTTTATTTTCAATTACTTCTCTTACCCTAATAATTTATCAATAGGGTTTCTTTTAATATTAAGAACGGCAATTAAATAATTTTATCATTGATGGCGGTCAAAAATCATATCAATTATTTTGATTATAGCCTAAAATTCTCCCTAATTAATTATTTACCGTATAATTTTTGAAAACAACAAGGACAAATTTTTTTATTTTCTTTTTCAACTAGCTTACTGACAAATGTCAACTCACCACAATAATCACAATATGAAGTATCATATGTCTTAGGCTTTTGTTCCCATTTCCAATCTACTACAGCTCCAAAATCAATAAAGTTCTTTTCAGATTTTGAGAGAACACTTGCCATAAGTGGCGACATAAAATCTGCCGGTATTTCCATTGGTGATTTTCCTCTTTTACGCTCCTCAACAAAACGTGAATGCATGAGCATTTCAATATTTTCCTTTAAGAGAGTTGCTCGTACAGCACGTTGACTTACTGTATCAATCAATGTAAAGGCAAACTTATCACAATTAGTTTTTTCAATATTTCCTTTACCAAATGTACACCCGGTTGCAACCATTAATCCATCAACAAAACATCCTCCGGCATGGTCATCACCTGTTTCAGAAATTATATAGAGTTCCTGGTCTGTTGAACGCTCTACCATTAATACTTTCATCGCCGCAATACCTGATCTGAGACCAAGCAAGAGTGCCGGACACTTATGTCCGTGAAAATCAAATGCAGTCATCAATAAGTCGTTAATATTCTGAACCATCGTAAACCTTCTTAATTAGTATATAATCTCTCACCATTAATCATTTCATCTGTACTTCACCTACTGTTTTATTCTTTGCAAATTTAACAGGGTAGAACCTGTAAAGGCTCTACCCATTGAAAAATAGTTACTTCTTTGTCGATTAAAGTGGGAAATAATAATTAATACCTCCTACTATATCCAAGTAGCCGGTGTTATCAAAATCAGCACCAAGTTTTTCTTCATCTTGTGTATAAATGTAATGGTACTTGCTTTCAGTGAATATTGATAGTTGCGATGAAGCAAAAACTTCAAGACCTGCTCCAAAGTTTAATCCAAAACTGGTTTTTGAGAATGTCTCACCGGTTTCTCCAGTTTGAGCAACCCCATCAATTCCGTCTTCAGTTAACTTCCAAGGGTAAAGGCTCACACCTGCCTTTAGAAATGGATTCCAGATGTTATTTGAATTATGAAATAAACCATTGAGTTCCCAAACACCATCAAGATAGAATTCAGGCATATTGAGATATGGTTCATTCACAGGATCTTCATTTACTTCGTCTTTGATTTTAATGTAAGAATAGTTGAAACCGGTTTCTGCTGATAATCCTTTTACGATGCCATACTTTAGACGAATACCCCAAGATGGTCCGGCATCAAAAAAGTCAGCCACGGTACTATCTGTTGTTACATTACCGTTAGTTGGGATAAAAATACCACCGGTTACTCCTACTCCGAGCTTGTTTACTAAATCAAAAGCATTAGCTGAAATGGCAAATAGACCAACCATTCCTGCTACCAAAGTCAAAAAATACAATTTTTTCATATTAACACTCCAATTGTTTTAGTTTTATTATGTATATACATGCAAATTAATTCGTTAAATAAAATATCCATTGGCATCATCTCCTTTCACTCATTTATTCTCAATAACAACAACTATATATACTTCCATGTAAATTCGTTTTTCATTCCTCAGCACATCAAATTCCAAACCATTTTGGCAGCAATTCCAAGAAGAACAACTCCAATAATTATTTTTACTTGATTCCGTTTTAATTTATCTGTCATCAACCATGACCCTATCACAGCTCCACCGGCAGAACCAATAGCGGTATAAGCTAATAGAGCTGTATCAATATTTCCGACTGACGCATGTCCTAAAAATCCTGAAAAAGAGGAGAATATGACAATAAACGATGTTGTGGCAGAAGCATATTTAGGATTGAAACCAAGCCAGACCAAAACCGGCACAATAAAATTACCACCTCCAACACCTAATAGTCCGCCTAAGAAACCGGCAAAGGCACCAACACTCAAACCAAGAGTTATTTGTTTCCACTGAGCACTTTCTGTTTCGCGTTGTTTGGATTGATAAAACAACATCATAGCGGCAGCAAAAAGAAGGAATCCGACAAACATCCACAAAAGAAGATTACGGTCAAGCGACTGACTCACATAAGCACCAACGGGAGATAAGACCGTTGCAATAATGAGAATCGGGATAGCAACTTTCCACAATATCAGTTTCTTTTTGATAAATCTATATGAAGCAAACATCATAGCGATACTGTTGAGCAATAACGCTGTTGCCATAGATGTATGTATATCTATACCCAATGCTATAAATACAGGAATCAGTATAAAAGCAGCCCCAACTCCGGCAATAGTGAGAAGAGCTGTAAATATCAGCGTTATAATTCCGGCGAATATTTCTATGCCCATGACGTATGCCTTTCTATGTTAATTATCGAATTACAGAGAGAGCATTAATGCTCTCTCTGTGCTTTCTCATAACAGGGTTGACAAACTTTTTTATCACCTAAAGGGCGACCGTAAATTTCTGAAACCATTTCTCCGCACATATCACAAACAAAACCTGTGAAAGATTCCACTTTTGGTGGTACTTCATAATCAAATACCTCACCTATATTAAGCAGCATCTCAACCGGAGCATTCATTACTTTTTCCACAAGAGGTTCAACAACTTCAGAAGGAACTTTCGATGCAGGGATATGTTTCATCCTATACTCGGTAAAAAACTCTGTTTTCTTACTTGCCAACATCGCCTCTGCCTTGGGAGAAACACGTACTGCCCGACCGGTTGTTGTATCGATAAGTGTTACTCCCCATTTACCATAATAAAGTTTCTTAATATTACCTTTGCCGAATGTACAACCGGTAATCATTTGGACACCGTCCGCAAAGCAGGTGGCACAGTGACCTTCACCGATTTCGACCAGAGCTTGCAGCTGACCATCCATTGAGCGTTCTACTCCCAGTTTGTTCATAGCTGCCGCACCAACTTTAAGCCCCATTGGCATTGCCGGACATTTATGACCGTGAAAAATTTGTCCCGCTTCAAGAAATTCTTTTGGTTCTACCATAACTGTTTCTCCATCAAAGAGTTTTTTGTTTCAATTCCGTCTTTCATGTTCCTATATAGGCAGATGGTAACAACAGCTCATTGACCGCCGTCAATAAAGGCAGTATTTTCATCAAGTATATGTGGGAGATTAGATTAGGATAAAATGATTTTGGGGATAGTATTTTTTTTTGAACGAACTTAGATCAAACTACCATATGGCACTTTCAGCAACCTCTTTGAGGGCTTCTGAGTTCAGTATTTGAAAACGGTTTCTCTGCAGACGTTTAAGAATACTTTTATCAACCAAGCGAGTAATTGAACGAGAAAAAGACTCAGGAGTAAGCCCAAGAGACTGTGCATATTCGTGTGATGAAATCGGCAAGGAAATGATAATATGAGCGTGGGAGGAGTTAGAACTATTTTCTACCAAAGCTAACAAAGCCGATGCGACTTTTGGGTCTGTACCTTTACTCTGAAGCCTTTCTATCGTATCAAAAGCATCACGAAGTCTTTTTGCCAGATGCTTCATGAGAACTATTGACAAGTCGGGATCTTGGTGAACCGCCTGACGAAGCCCGGTGCGGGAGATAACTTCAGCCTCACAATTATCGAGTGCCTGAGCATAAGCGGGATATGGTGCATCATCGAAAAAAGGCATAAATCCAAAAACAGTATTGGCACCAAAAATGTATAGAGTAATTGCTTTACCGGTCGGAAGAAGCCGATAAATCTTCACCCGACCGGTTTTAAGAAAGACCAGTAAACCGTCAGTATCTCCCTCACTCCAAAGCAATTGACCTTTTCGAAATTTACGTGGCTTGAGAAATTTACTGAATGTCTTATGTGTTTCTTTATAATCCTGCTCTCGATTTTTTTCATACTGAGTCATCATTTATCCCATTAATCAAAGACCTCTATTACAAAAATATAAATCAACGTATAATAAATACCTACTAAAATAAAAGCTACTGCTGTTATCCTTCTCGCCCATTTCTCAAAAACGCTTATCTTATTAAAAGCAGAGCCTACCCATTTTGCCCCAATAGCAATTAAAACTGCAAAAGCTACAACCGGAAGAGCAGTTCCTACTCCAAAAACAGTTGGCATCAGGATAGATGATTGATGTTCTATCGCCAAAGGTATCAAACTACCAAAGAACAATGCTGCTGAAACAGGGCAGAAAGATAGTGCAAACAAGAATCCTAATGCTCCGGCACCGAATATCCCCCATTTTTCCACTCTACCTGTTAGTTTCTCACTCGCACTATAGCCGGGCAGATTGAGATTGAAGATACCTAATAAAAGTACGCCAACTAAAATAAGGATAGGACCAAGGGCTTTATTCATATTTTGCTGAAGGAACATAGCTACATCAGGAACAGATAAAATGCTTGCTACGACCAGCATACCGAGTACGATATAGGAAAGCATACGACCAACGGTATACATGACACCTGATAGGAGTACAGTGCTTGGTTTATCGACCTGTTTGCCAATATAACTGATAGCTGCAATATTGGTAGCCAATGGACAAGGTGATATCGAGGTCAGAATACCCAACCAGACGGCAGAACCGAGTGCTATAAAATAGCTGTCCATTTTACTTATCTTTTTTGGGGTTAAGGAAATCTTTTACCTGATTCTGCACGTAGGTAATGAATTCTTCTTTATTTCCGACCAACTCCCAAATTTTATCAAGATTCTTCCATTCGGTTTCCTTGCCGTCGTGCTGTCTTGATAAAATTAGAGATTGGCTATATAACTGATATTTTTTAGCAAAGTGTTCGTTGCCTTCTTGTTCAAAGTTTTTGACTTCTATAACAACACTGCTGTCATGTAACTGCTGTGCAAATCCGGTTTCTATTGCTTCTTTTGAATATGCTTCAAGCTTTTTGCAAGTCATACATCTTCTGTTCATGTGCAGATAGTATACAACAACTTTGTCGAGTTGTTGTGTCTCTTTTGACTTATTGATTACTACTTCACTTGAATCTTTAGATTGATTCATAGGCTTTTCCACAGCAAAAACAGAAACAACTGAAAATAGTAAAAGACCTATAACAACTAATAAAACGTTCTTCATACATTCCTCTCTATTCTTGAGCAATTATTTGTTTAATATCATCTATTGAAGGTACTTTACCCGTCACTTTTACCTGCCCGTCAACAACAAGGGCGGGTGTCATCATCACACCATAAGCCATAATTTTTTGAATGTCTTCCACTTTTACAATGTCACATTCTAAGTTGAGTTGAGCAGCCGCCTCTTGTGCCTGCTCTTCAAGCTTCTTGCACTTAGGGCAACCAGTTCCGAGTATCTCAATTTTTTTCAATTTTTTTCTCCTTAAGTTTTCACTATAATTATTATTAAAATATCGCCCCAAATATCATTCCAGAAATAGTTGCCATTACAATTACAAGCGATACAAAGACTAATGTCTTTTGTGTTCCCATAATAGATCTAATGACAAGCATATTTGGTAAAGAAAGTGCCGGACCTGCTAATAATAACGCCAATGCCGGTCCTTTTCCCATTCCATTACCTATTAAACCTTGTAAAATCGGTACTTCTGTTAATGTTGCAAAATACATAAATGCTCCGGCAACCGAAGCAAAGAGATTCGCTCCAAATGAATTCCCGCCAACTGAATCACTTATCCAATGTGAAGGAATGATACCTTCAAATCCAGGACGACCCAACAACAGACCGGCTACAAGTACACCTCCTAATAACAGGGGTAATATCTGTTTTGCAAATCCCCATGTTTGTTCAAACCATTCACCCGATTCATCAGTACGACGACTGATTATAATTGATAAACCAATCACAGCCGCTGAAAATGACAACAACGGTTCATTCGGAAATATCAATGCGAT
This sequence comes from uncultured candidate division Zixibacteria bacterium, assembly GCA_913009765.1. The sequence continues at coordinate 11,765 of CAJVYT010000037.1, read as the reverse complement.
TATTGCAGTTGCCAATCCGGTCAGAATAATCGGAATCTTTGACAGCTTAAACCATAGAATTAATATTATTCCAAGTCCTATAGACGCAATACCTGTGATTATCCATTTATATGCATATATGAGATACCAAACTCCACTTGTTTCGATAGGTTTTCCCCAGTTTGCAAAGACTAAGATTATAACCATTGCTAAAAAATACAACCCATTTTGCCAGAGTGGTCGACCTACTTCAGGTTCCGGTTGTGAAAGTTGAGCATTTGCTTTTTCGGTTTCTTCCTTGCGATAAATAAAGTGCATCGAAAGTCCTATTATAATGCTAAATGCAATTGCTCCAACAGCTCGTGCAACTCCTAATTCAAATCCAAGAACTCTGGCTGTTAGAACTATTGCTAAAACATTTATTGCAGGTCCTGAATAAAGAAATGCTGTTGCAGGACCAAGACCCGCACCCATCCGATAGATTCCGGCAAACAGAGGTAGTACCGTACAAGAACAAACAGCCAATATCGTTCCCGACACCGACGCCACACCATACGAAAGTACCTTGTTCGCCTTAGCCCCTAAATATTTCATTACAGATGCTTGACTCACAAAAACAGCAATTGCTCCTGCTATAAAAAATGCAGGAATCAAACAGAGAATAACATGTTCTTGAGCATACCATTTTGTAAGTGCAAGTGCTTCAAAGACTGCTTCTTTAAAACGAATACTTTCGATTGGTAGATAAAAGAATATAAGGAAAACTACTACTATCCATACAAGCGGTTTCCATTCAGTTTTCCAATTCAATTTACTTACTCCTTAAAATAGACTTACTTAATCTAATCTATTTGGCTGTTTCGCCAAATAGATTTCCAAAAAAATATTAGCTACAAAGCCTGTCGAGCTTGTTTTGCCATTGCTTTTAATACCTCTTCTATACATCCAAAAAAGTTAAGAATGCATGGAACCCGAAGAGTATACCAAACCTGGAGTCCTCGTTTATCATCTTCAACTATTCCTGCTTGTTTAAGAACCGATAAATGTTTTGATACAGTTGAAATATCAGCACCAATCATATCACGTAACTCACAAACACATCGCTCTCCTTTAGAAAGCTCATCTACAATTAATAAACGAGAAGGATGTGCCAGTGCCTTTATTACTTTCGCTCGGGCTTCGTATTTTTGTTTTTTCTTATTGTTCATCACTATTTATCTTATCGGCATATTTACTTGGCAAAATAACCAAATAGATTAATTTGTCAAGGAATTTTTGATTTCAATCTGTTTTGTTTTTAAACTGTTGTTATCCAACAGGATGAGATGTAGAACAGTACCTTGTTTATGAAACAATATGCTATCTTATTTAAAATTATAAATTTTCTTTTTCAATTTCTTTTAGCCATTTTTTTATTCTAATATCTATTCAATCTCTCATTTCTCTAAATTGTGAAAATGCTAAGGAAGAAAGAACTGTTAGATATTAAGACATCAGACATTGATCTTTTCACAAATATCTTAAAAGTTTATGATAAAGGTCGTAAAGAGAGATTAGTACCTAGAGGAATTAAATGGAAATCTAAGTTGACATTTTGGTATATATTTGTATATTAATTGTAACGCAGAAATAAAATAGGCTTTTAAAGCTGGGAAAAGTTGGTATTAAGCTTCCAACAATTTCATACCAATGTTAAATTGCAGGAAGAATCAATTAGAATGATTTGTGCTACAAATCTTCTTTAATTATTGATCCGTAATGCTTCCTGTTAATTTCAAATCAATCCAGCGAATTGGCTACAGCTTTTTAGCATTTTTTGTCAGTACAATAACACTTTATTAGTAAATAATAATTAGACGATAGAGGTAATCCGATGAAAAAGATGTTTCAAGTTTACGTTGCAGTATTATTCGTTTTCGTAGCAGTCAGTGCCACTCCCTGTTTTACCCAACCTATAATAGATGTAACTCCAGATTCGTTATCTTTCACCTTGACCGAAGGTGACAGTTCTGTTGCTCATCTTATCATTCGTAATAACGGCTCGACAACACTGGACTTTGAACTCTATAACGAATTATTATCAAACGTTTCAAGTGCCGGTATGTCAGTCAACTACCCCGAATCATTTAAAGTAATAAAAAGTGAGAAAGTTTTCAATCCGTACTCTGATTTAGAAAAGATCACAAGTCAAAGTGTATCAAAATTTTTGAATAATACCAGTGGATCTTCCACACAAACTTCTACATCTACATCAGAAAATGGCAGGATGTTTGGTGCGAATGGAAATCAAATTGTAGAAATTGATTTAAATACTGGAAATGTGCTTAATAGTTTTTCCACTCCTGTACCAACTTCAGACGGTCCAACCGGGTTGGCATTTTCTGGTAAAAAACTCTATTTCACAGATGCATTCAGTACAACTAATATTTTTGCAATAAATCCGTCTACAGGAGTAATATTGGACTCGTTTCCTGCTCCCTCAAGTTCCATTGATGGTCTTGCCTTTGTAGACAACAAACTCTACGCACAAGACTTTAGCTCTGGGGTCATTTATGAATTAAATTCCGAAAATGGAACACTACTCAGAATGATTAGTCCCCCTGTACCTATCGGAGGAGGAATTGATGGCGGGAATGGAAGACTCTTTGCCAGCAATTTCAACCATGTGATTTATGAACTTAGTTTAACCGACGGTTCAGTTATTAATTCTTTCATCCCAATACAAACAATTTATGGTCTGGGATGCAGTTCTAGATATATTTATGGCTCGGTGCCAGGTGGCGGTATCGACAAATATGACATAAATACCGGTGCCTATTTAGGTCGTATCTCTTCTTTGGGCTTCGCTGCACTGGCGGGTGCTAGTGATTACTGGCTGTCCGAGTTTCCTTCTGACGGCTCAGTTTTACCCGGTGACAGCATGAGTATTGAAGTCAGGGTTAGAACTAATTTTTTGAATGGTGGTGATTACAGTGCTATGATATTGATAGGTAGTAATGACCCTGTTCATTCACAAGACACTATACCTGTACAACTGAAGATCATCGGAACGCCAAATATTGTTCTTTCTGATGATACTCTCAATTTTGGAACTACTTATATAGGTTTTCAAGATTCCCTATTACTGCGTATTTCCAATGACGGGACTGATCTACTGGAAGTATTTGAAATAACTTCTGACAACACGCATTTTTCTGTTTTATCCCCCACAGTTTTCAATGTTCCTCTGGGAGAGTATAAGGATGTGGCGATTCAATTTCTACCAACCGTCACGGGATCGGAAACCGGCACTCTCCTTATTACCAGCAGTGATTCTACCAATCCGAATGTAACAGTTTATTTGTCAGGCAACGGCATTTTTCCACCTGACATTTATGTATCTCCTGATTCGCTACAGGACAGTCTCTTCACAGGTGAGACAGCAGTCGATACCTTGACCATTGGCAACTCCAGCGGAAGTGACCTACTTTTTGATATTTCGTTAATTTCACATGACAGTGCAACTGCCTCAACGGCGTTATTTTCACTACCGGAAATAAACTTTTCTGACAATTTACCAGCGATTGACGCTTCTTCAAGTACAGACTCAATTCAAGGGGCTACTACAATCCAATCACTGTCTACAACATTGACTAATTTGAGTGGAAAGAGAATAGGTTTTCTGAACACATCCAGTTTTTACTCAACAATTATTGCAGACTTAACAGCTCGTGGTGCGGTAGTGGTAACTGTTGGGTATCCCTTCACATCTAGTGAACTCGATAGCCTGGATGTTCTGGCGATTGATGATGATATATACTTTGCTTCAACCACTGACCTTGATGTCATAAAAACCTGGCTTCAGACAGGAAACGGAAACGGTCTTTTACTGCAGGGTGATAATAATAGTTCCATGGCTAATCTGAACAATCTGCTTTCCGGGTCAGGCATTTCGGAGAGTTCTATTGGTGGTTTTTCTGGTGCTGTTTTCGACAATATTTTACCTCATCCTACAACCGTAGGAGTCAGTTCTATCAATGGTTCATCTTATGGAGCATATTGCACGGTTGTTTCTCCAGCCCAAACGATTGTATTTGACGATATTTCTCGTCCTCATGCCGCAGTATCCAAAATTGGAAGGGGAAGAGTAATCGCAGTAGGGAATGAATTTTCAGGAGACTTTAATCTTTCAGTTGGTGATACCCGACTTTTTGCCAATCAGGTTTTTGACTGGCTGGCGTCAATTAGTGACTTTATATCGGTTGAGCCAACTTCCGGAACGGTTCCAGCAGGTTCTTCGATGGACGTAACCGTTACCTTTGATGCGAATAACTTGATCGGAGGAAATTATTATGCCGATGCCGTAATTACCTCTAACGACCCCGACGAATCGGAACTGTTCATCCCTGCCCGCTTACATGTTACCGGTGCCCCGGACATCGCCGTTTCTCCCGATTCAATTGATTTTGGTCCTTTGTTTATTGGATTATCAACAGTAGATACTATTTTCGTACAAAACAACGGAACAGATTTATTGAACGTTTCCAGTACCATTTCTGATAACTCCGACTTTCAGCCTGACACCTCCAGTTTCACGCTGAACCCCGGTGAATACATTTCAATTGCAGTCTCGTTCACTCCAACTACAGCCGCTTCAATCAGCGGATTTCTGACACTGACAAGCAACGACCCCGACCAGCCGGTAGAAACCGTTTATCTTTCGGGACAGGGTCTGATTCCACCGGACATTTCCGTCTCGCCTGATTCCCTGCAGGATAGTCTTTTCACCGGTGAAACAGAAGTCGATACCTTGACCATCGACAACTTAGGGGGCAGCGATCTTATCGTTGACTTAAGAATTGATGTCAACTTTACAAATAACACTCCCGGGCCGGCAACACTGAACTCGACATTACTTAAAAGACTAACGGACAATTATGAAGCAAATCAAGGTTTGCTGGATGATGAAACAAATACAAATACTTCAGTACAGCAATTTAATAATTCTAAACCTGAAATATCCAACCAAACAGCTTCAGTATCCGCAGGTATATATACTGGAGATTATTTAAGCTTTGGGATCTCCGATTACGGAGAGATTATGCCTTTCCAATTTCCAGTCGGCAACGAACACTTGCAAGAGGGAACATACCTGTCTGGTTATACAATAGCTTACCGCGTTTTAGGTATCGACCGAATATCTGTGGCGGCTCATAGTGCACGTTCTCAGTTTGTCCCGGTTTCCTATACGGAACTGGTTAACAATACCTCAGAAGTAATTGTCGAAGTTGTTACCAAAACAAGTGACAATCTATTATTCTTAACTCGAACCTTCAGGTTCGACCGAAGCGATCAGTTTATAGACATTGTCTCTAAAATCGAAAACAGCTCGGATAGTCTTGTGACAGATGTTGTTTTCAAGAGTTACGCCGATTGGGACACAGATGGAGAATTTTCGGGGAATTGGAATTACGATCTATCTCGAAATATGGTTTATTCCTGGAATACTAATTACACAGCCATAGCAAGCAGCCGTGTACCGAACTTGATGGATATCATCGGCTGGGATGATTATGGTCAGCGAAACACTGTAGTCGATATTCCAGTTGGTCCAGTCTCAGGGGTGGACGGTTTGGGGATCCTTCATTTAGAATTAGGAGATATTAATTCCGGTTCAATTATAGAGGTAAAAACAATTTATGGGGCCGGCAACAGTCTCACCGATTTGGAAAACGTGATTGACCGCGGAATAAGATTCTCAAATTGGCTGAATCTGGATCCGTTTAGTGCAATTATCCCAGCCGGAATGAGCTATGATTTCGAAGTTACTTTCGATGCGACTGGTCTTTATGACGGTGATTATTTTGCAGATATTATAATTTCCAGCAACGATCCCGATGAATCGGAACTTATCGTCCCAGCTTATATGCATGTCACCGGTGAACCGGATATCGCCGTTTCTCCCGATTCAATTGATTTTGGTCCTTTGTTCATTGGATTATCAACAGTAGATACTATTCTCGTTGAAAACATCGGAACCGACCTGTTAAATGTCTTCAGCGTCATCTCCAATAACTCCAACTTCATACCGGAAACTACCAGTTTTACGTTGAACCCCGGTGAAAATATTGAAATCCCTGTTACTTTTACTCCCACTATTTCAGGCACTATTGAAGGTCTTCTTACAATTACAAGCGACGACCTCGATCAACCTGAAGTGTCGGTCTATCTCTCGGGACAAGGTTTGGTTCCTCCTGATATCAATGTATCACCCGATTCACTGGATGAAATTTTAACTATTGGTGATTCTTCAACTCAAGTATTGGCTATTTTTAATAACGGAGGTTCTGATTTGAATTGGAAACTTGCTAGTGCATATGCAGGAATAACTACTTCAATTTTATCCAGTCCCATATTCAGTGCTTCAGAAAATATATATCAAACCAAAGACTCTACAAGTGAAGTTCTCCTTGATAAACTCCCTTTATCAGAGGTTTATACTTTTGATGGTGCTGGAGTTGACTATATCCCACCGCCATCCGCAACCACAAATCCTAACGAACTGGAAAATATTCTTGACAAACTGAATGCCGGCTTTGAATCTATTACAAGTAGTATTCCTAACAAGTATAATTTCATCGACGGAGTAACCGGGTATTATATCAGTGATGGCGGCAACGACATGTACGACGGCGGAAATCAACTATCTACGAACCTGGGCGGAGCTATAAGTTACTCTGATAATTTAATCGTAAACAGCACCATATTTGGTAGTGCTGGGAGATACTTTACCAGAAAGTATCCCGGTTTGTTTGTTATGGCAGCAGATATGCAGGACGTAAGTTATTTCCAGATTACCGGCAATCTCGGTGCTGACGGGAGAGGTAATGCCGACGGTTCCATTTTAGAAACTACTTTTAATGGAGTTACATATCTGGGATTTGTCAAGAGAGTCTACAATGCTGTAGATCCATCTATAAATCACCTGATTATTATTGAATATGACTCTACAGCTAATCATGAATTTGCCACTTACACCAATGATGACTACCATCGCATACTAAATCTCAATGGTGTTAATCGCATTTATTACCTCCTTTATGCTGGAGCCGGCGGCTTTTTCATAGATGATACTGCAACCTTGAATATAATGACCAGTTTCTTAAATACTCTCGAGTTATACCCTCCGTGGATTGCAGCTACACCTACTTCCGGAACGATACCGGCTGGACAAACACAAAATATTGATGTGTTTTTTAACGCAACCGGATTGGAAGCAGGTGACTATCTGGCAGACCTACTCATCAATAGCAATGACCCCGATGAACCGGAACTACTGGTGCCGGCACACTTGAATGTATTCGGTATTCCTGATATCGCAGTAACACCTGATACTATTGATTATAATATTGTATTTACCGGTACTTCAAAAGAAAGTATTGTTTTTGTAGAAAATAATGGTACCGATGTACTGAATGTTTCCAGCATCACATCTGATAACAGTGATTTCACATCCAATACGAATGGCTTTTCACTAAATCCTGGAGAAGTAAAGGAAGTGATCGTTACTTTTATTCCCAGTGTGATAGGATCTATAAACGGAGTATTGTCTTTCTCCAGCAACGATCCTGATACGCCATTGTTAACTGTTATACTTCGTGGAGAGGGATTAACCCCTCCGGAAATTGAAGTAAGTCCAACTTCATTTGCAAAAAGTTTGATTTTGTCAATTAATCCAATAGAGACTGACACACTTAAAATCTATAATAATGCAGGGAGTGACCTAATCTGGAACATTGCACTCCGTTTCAATAATTCAGTACCTCTTAATATTTATACTCTTACAACTCCTCCTGCTTACAATAATACTATGATTTCCGAACCTCTCGTTGGAACTCCGGTATCACCTCCACCTGCCCCACGCACTTACCCTATGCAGGCATATTTAAATGATCTTACTGGTGTCAGAATTATGTTTGATGAATCCCACGGTTCTATTGGAAGTAGCTATTGGCAAACTATCATTAGTGATTTAGAGACACGAGGTGCTATTGTAATAATAAATACAACTACCATTACCAGCACTTTACTGGCAAACATCGACGTATTCTGGTTAGTAGATCATAACTTTTCGTGGAACCCTGTTGAGATTAACGCTCTCTCTGCATGGGTCAATACGGGTGGCGGACTGTTGCTGGAAGGTGATGAATCAGTTAGTAGTTACAATGAGATCCTTAGTGGCATAGGTGTCGGTATTTCATATTCTTCATTGAATGGTGAACAGGGGGTAACAACTAATATTGAACCTCATGAGACGACTGTTGGTGTTGATAGTCTATATCTTAATAATCCCCTTGCTACCCTGACACAGCCTGTCTTACCGTCAACCTCAATTATTGTCCGTGATCGTCTGGGGGTTCCTAATACTGCTTACAGCTATATCGGTAATGGAGTGGTTGTTACAATAGCTGACGAACTGTTCTATAACGGTATACTTGTAGCCGGCGATAATCAAATTTTTGCCAACCAGTTGTTCGGCTTCCTGGCACGTAAAATTGATTGGCTGTCGGCAACCCCTCTGGGTGATACCACTTCCGTTAGTGACACGACAATAGTTGAAATGGTTTTCGATGGTACGGGACTGAACAATGGAACCTATTCTGCTGTTATTGTAATAAATAGTAACGACCCTATTGTGCCGACGGTGGAAGTGCCTGTCGATCTTGAGGTTATAGAATATATATGCGGTGATGCCAATTCCGACGGTCAGGTTGACCAAAACGATTTAATATTCGCCCGACAAACATATTTTGATTGTGGACCTGTCCCGAATCCACTCAAAGCTATTGATTTCAATTGCAATAACCGCATTGATATTACTGATATAATGGTGTTGGGAAAGTATTTAAACGGAATTGGTACTCTTGACTGTTGTTATAACTCATTGCTTTCTGTGCCAACGATCGGGTCAGATAAAATGGTTGGTGAGATTAAAAAATAATTATGGTAACAAGCTCAACTATTTAAATCTGTTCTCCTGTAATTAGGGAGATAAGTTGAACAGTTCTGACTTATCTCTCTATTACAGTGAACAATTGAAGATTAAATTTCATACTCATTCAAGACTACTTAATTGTGGTAGAGATAGACCCATAAATGGGAGAATCGAACCCTCAACAGCTACAGAAATTATTCATTTAATAATAGATAGCAATTTGTGTATGAACTCTTTATTAAATGACCGCTTTATTATATCCTGTTAACTCACAAGGGATTATAGCAATTCTTACTTTTTAGAGTAACCTCCCACTCCCGGTACTTTTCTAAGTATAATCCTATCCGACCTTTCAGCACAAGCTATATGAATCAAAATAATTCTATGCGTTTGTCCGCTACAATGTTATATTAACTCAATAATTTTAATATTGGATTTAATAATGGCTATTACTAAACTTGAAAAATTATTTAAAAATATCTGCTGTAACAAACCGCCGCAAAAAGCAATCGACAGGCTGACAAAATATCCAAGTCAAAAAGAACTAATTAACTTTTTGATAGAGAAGCTGAAGACATTTCTTAAAGAAATCAACTCTACTGATATATGGGATTCTGATATGGAATATGGCATAGCATATTCATGTCGTATCCTTGGTGAATTAAAATCTGCTGAAGCATGTAAGCCGATGATTGAACTGATGGATAAAGTTAAAGACAACTGGGAGGCAATTGTATACGACTCTATCATGATCGGCATGGAAGGCATGGGGAAACCGGCACTTGAACTTGTTTACAAAAAATATAGTGCTGATAAAGAAAACCTCGAATTAGCATCAACATGGATATGGATTCTTGCTCAGCTTGGAGTAAAAGATGAAAGAATAAATCAGGCACTATTAGAACATTTGAAATCTGATCCTGATGAAGCAATGCTTCTGATGGGTTATTACGGTGATAGGTCTTTTCTTCCAATCATAGAAAGTTATGTAGATAATATCGCTGAATACTTAAACGAAATTCAGCTCGACGCATTTTCTGGTATTCGGTATGAAGAACCTTTTGTAGGATCATATCTCACGCTTCGTGAATCATTAGTAATCCTAAAAGAAGGGATTCAACCAAGTCATCCTGAATTCGATAAAAAAGTTGAAGAAGTAGACCGAAAGCTTCTCAAATATACAGACTTTTCGATTTTCGATGAACCTGTCTCAATTCCAAATTTAAAAGTTGGTCGCAATGATACTTGTCCATGTGGCAGTGGAAAAAAATACAAAAAGTGCTGCTTAATTAATTGAAAGATGAAACAGTATTTAACTTCATAGAACTGTTGAAAAACTTCTTATTTAGGAATATACTTTCCGACTTTGGGACAGACAGAAATTGTCTGCCTACCGAATGTCAATAAATGTAGACAAGTTTCGTTTTTGAGACCTGCCTTTATCCCCACATCAAATGGGAAATGACAATGAGAAAAACATTATTCTTCTGAACTCCTTTCTATGCTTGCCACGGAGTCCAGTCCTTTCGGCATCGAAAAAATGGGTTCGTTTCGCATATAAAGGGAACCTACAGACTGCGTCTGACTCATTAATATAGCAGATAACTGCCATGCGAACAGTCTGTTACAGCGAAATGGCTTTGCCTGTAAAAATGGCTTTAAGCCAATTTTGGTAATATTTATTGTTATGTTTTTGTGCATAGAATTTCTCTTTCATAATTAAGTTATTCATAGGAAAGGATACGATAAGAAAGTAGTGAGAGTTTGTATAAAATGTGTAAATGTCAAGAGGACAGAACTATAGTAATTTTGTCGGGTTCTATATCCACCTGTCGGTAGCTGCTTGAACTCGGTCTACTTCTACTATAATTAAAAAATTATTTATTTCCATCTTTTGAAAAATTAGCCATATTATCTTTGAAACCATCAAAGGAGCAATCAGTTATGAAAATTTATAAGATATTTTTTCTAACAGTTTTATCCGTATTGTTTTTTTCAAGTCAATTATTGGCAGCATGGTGTCAAGGGAAACCGTTGCCTGAGCAAAAATCTTTTTGGGTTTTTGAAACAAGTTGGAAAACAAGATTTGCCGACTCAAACACTCGATTGAGTAAAGATAAATTTTTACTCACAGGGGAATTAGGGTATATTAAAAATATGACACCAAACTACAGCATTGGTGCTACCCTTTATGGCAGCGGCGATGATGATGCCGGTAATTTTGGTATAAAATTTCGATACCGCCGTTGGCTTACGAAGACAGTTTCATTTGATATTTCCCCCGGTATTCTTTTAGCAGGGTCTGATAATTATCAAACAGTAAAATACCCTGGATTTGTTGCCAGCACATCTATTGGAGTTCGAGATTTAATTGCATTTGATTTACAATTCCAAGCTGTTCGTTACAACAACTCCGGTATATTTTATCCGTATACAAATATATCGGCACCTCTTTCGAATTCCGGAACACAAACCGGTTGGTATATAGGTGTTAGATTTGGATCGTACGCTGCTGTTATCTCAACAGTTACTGCTTTGGTTATAGGAGCAATTCTTGTAAGTTCAATAGATGATCAATATTATTAGCTTAGTACTTTTATTTATTTAAGTTTTGAAAGCGGAAATTGTTTGGTTTCTGCTTTTTTTAAAGACTAAAATTGTACATAACTTTTAAGTTATAGTGAAACTTATCACAGATCGGAAGAGCGTCGTGTAGGGAAAGAGTGTAGATCTCGGTGGTCGCCGTATCATTAAAAAAAAAAAAATCATAGCAAAGTATGAGATAAGATATGTCCAAAAGATGAACAATAGA
>CAJVYT010000036.1 GCA_913009765.1 uncultured candidate division Zixibacteria bacterium | reverse complement strand
ATACCCCCTTCAAATTGCCATGGGTCTCAAAAATGAATTTTGTTATTACTCTTAAATGACTCCCTCATTATGCTATCTTTCGATGCTATATGTTAGTTTAATTACTTACGTGAAAATCCAGGTTAGATGTCAAAGCATCATCTCTGGGAACAAGCTGGCTGAATTACTATTATTCAAAACTGAGAATTAGCCTTTCAAGCACTTCAATTACAGGAATTATAGTATCTGGAACTACTATTACAATAACCGGAGAAGGCACGGTAAATGGCATGCCCGGATATACGTTTGAACTAACAATAATGGACGGCAATCCCGACTCAATGCGTATGATCATATACAATCCGGATGGATCAATATATTTTGATTCAGGCCTCTTACCCTTGAGCAGTGGAGATTTTAATATATCGAATGATATTACACTTCAATACCAATTGATTACATCAGTAAATCCCACAATTTCAGGCTCTGTGACGCCGGATTGTTCAGCAGGCTGTCTGTATGATGATGGGACATTAGCCACTTTATCTGCAAATGAAAATACCGGCTATAGTTTCAGTGACTGGGCCGGATGTGATTCACCTGCCAATAATATTTGCACCATGACAATGGACGCTGACAAAAGCGTAACAGCAAATTTCCAGACTTGCCCGCAGCCTGTCAGAATCGCAGGCGCAACTCCTGTATATTATTCTTCACTCCAGGCCGCCTATGATGCAGCAGTAGACGGGAACACTATCCAGACTCAGGCTTTAAGCTTTACCGAAGACCTGAATATTAATATTGATAAGTCAGTTACTCTTGAAGGCGGATATGATTGCAACTATACAACCGTAACCGGAAATACAATACTTAACGGCAATATGACAGTCAGCGATGGAATAATCACAACCGGGAACTTTGTACTGGGGAATTAAGGATTTAATTTTGAGATGTTGTAAAAATTATCCGACCTTTTCTTTTAACCATTTCTGTATTAAGGCGTCTTCACTAATATGTAATTTCCTTGCCTTATTCCGGATTTTTTTGAACAATTGCATATTTACACCGACATATTTCTTCTTCTGCAATTTAATCTTGATGTCTGTCACTTCCTGAAAGTCCTCAGATTCAAATATATCGTGGTCATCAAAATAATCACTCGCTTCGGTTATGGTCATCGACTTTAATTTATTTTTTTTCATATCGTTTTTTCTCCCTCTTATTCATATCCCTTGCAGTTATGATTAATGCTTTTCTATTGAGTTTTTTGATAAAAAACACTGAGAGATAACGACCGGCTTTTGTCCTGCCAAGAGCATTATATAAATCCTCTCCTTCAATTTTGCCGCTTTCTTTTTTAAATATTCTGCATTTGCCACCTAATATTTCTTCGACTTCATGTGGAAGTACTGCATGTTTCCATGCAAGTTTCTCCACTATAGTGTCTAACCAGATGATATCATCAATTATAAATAGCAGGTGAAATCTCCATCATTTCTCAAGGGTAGAGTCTTTATTTATGAACCCCCCTTTGTAGATAATTTCTAAATTTAGATTTAGTTACTGTTTAAAGAGATAATAATTCCTTTTTACTGCTCAATTGGCGTTTTGCACGCCTGATGGACTGCATCAATTCCCTGCTTGACAGTATCTTTAATGTTTCAGTTATGCGTTTCCAGTCTTCAATACTTAATATAACGGATTTTGGCTTGCCCTCTGATGAAGTTATATATTCAACCTCCGGCAATTCGAGTGTTTTCAAGATAGTCAACGCTCCCTGTTCTTTATTTACGGATAGTTACAACCATATTAAAATCTACCATATAGACAATCTTCTGTCAAAACAGAGGAGGGAATCTTGAAGGTTAAATTATAAAATCCCCCATCGCCCCCCCTTCCAAAGGGTGGGGTGCTGAACTATTACGAATCTTGTAAATTTCCGTCAATGAACTACCCCGCCGCAAGGGGCGGGGTAGTAAACCTATGCTACGCAATAAATCAGCTTTATTATTTAAAAATTCCATAGTTTTTTATATTTCCGTGCGTATAAAAATCTGAAGGAAAGGAGATATTTTATCCACCGCTTTTTTTGAGCATTTCTTTTGCATGCTTTATTGATACTTCCGAGATTTTACCGCTTAACATCCGGGCGACTTCTTCCGCCCGTTCCTCTTTTTCTATTTTATTTATTTCAACTATGGTTTTTTCACCTTCTATCTTCTTTTCAATCTTAAAATGAGCGCCTGCATAAGATGCTATCTGTGGAAGATGGGTTATGCTTACTATTTGACGGGCGGATGCGAGTTCGTTCAGCTTCTGTCCTACGGTTTCAGCGGCCATGCCACCGATTCCCGCGTCTATTTCATCAAAGATGAGGACAGGTATTTTATCGCCTTTTGCAAGTATCCCCTTAAGCGCCAGCATCACTCTCGACAATTCTCCTCCTGATGCTATTTTTGATACGGGTTTAGGCTCTTCTCCTACGTTGGGGGAAATCAGGAACTCAATTTTGTCGATCCCCCTGCGGGTTGCTTTAAGACCGTCTGTTGTATCATCCCCTTTTTCCCAGGTTATCCGCACTGAAAAATCCGTACCGGGCATGGACAGCTCCGCAAGTTCGGCTTCTACCTTTGACTCTATTTTTTTCGCAGCAGCCTTTCTCTTTTTTGAGAGCAGCCGGGCCTTTTCCGTGAATCTGCTTTTCTGCTCTGCCAGTCCGGACTTCAGGGACTCCAGTCTCTCTTCGGAATGCTGAAGTTCTTCGAGCTCTGTTACAGCCTTTTCTTTGTAGTCGATTATTTCCTGGATGTTGTTCCCGTATTTTCTCCTGAGGCCCTTTATGAGTTCAAGCCTTTCCTGTGAGCTTTCAAGCCGTTCCGGGCTGAAATCAATGTCATCCCTGTAATCTCTTAAAAAATATCCGGTCTCTTCCAGTAACGGCAGCGCATCCTCAACGGATTTGAGGGCATCTTTTGCGCGGGCATCAACACCCGCGATTTCCCTGAGGCTCTTGAGGATATTGGACAGGTTTGTAATGCATGATGATTCCGAGGAGTAGAGTGAAGTATATGCCTGATTTGCGAGTTCCGCAAGACGACCTGCATTGCTTAAAACCTTTACATCTTCCGTGAGCTCTTCCTCTTCTCCGGGCTTCAGGCCCGCTGCATCGATCTCGCTTATCTGAAACCTCAGCATATCAAGCCGCTGTGTCCGTTCTTTCTCTTTTTGAACAAGTTCGCTGATTTGCCGTACAAGGACAAGCTGTGTTTCATAAAGTTTCGATACTTCCTCTGCTTCGGAAACAAGTCCGCCGTAAGCATCCAGTAAATCCATCTGGTTTTCAGAAGAGAGCAGGGACTGGTGCTCATACTGCCCATGGACGTCTATGATATTCCTGCTTGTATCAGCAAGGCTTTGTACGTTTACCAGAGAACCGTTTATATATGCCCTGCTCCTGCCCTGGGAGGAGATGATCCTCTTGAGAATAAGCCCGTCATCAAAGTCAATTCCATTATCCTCAAGAAACCGGCGGGTTGAAGGGTGCAATGATTTTGGCGGGATATCAAAGAATGCCTCTACCACAGCCTCTTTTTTACCTCCCCTGACAAGCTCTCCTGTCGCTCTTTCACCAAGGGCAAGGCATAAGGCGTCTATTATTACGGATTTTCCTGCGCCTGTTTCTCCTGTAATGACATTAAACCCCTCTTCGAATTCTACTGTAGCATCATCAATTATAGAGAAGTTTTTGATGTGGAGTTCACGAAGCATTGTAGTTGAGGAATATGTTAGCAGCTTTCGCGGCAAAGTATCAAAGGGGGATTCGTTTTTTTACCTGTGTGCCTTAATTTGAGTCTGTGTATAAAATCGACCGGCCATAGTTTTTCCGTCATACCGGACAAGTAACGGTATATTTAAAAATATCCTAAATTCTTCAGCTGTTCTTTTAAAGTTACAGCCTCTTCATCACTGAAATCCGTTTTGCCCTTATCCCCGGCCCGTACCCGGAATTTTTCATAAGTATCAATATATTGAACAGGATATTTTTGCAGAAAGTTATCTTCAATCGCCTCTGTTATTACTCTGCCGTCCATATCCCTTCCAACCGGCAAATTACATAACGCCAGAATAGTGGGTACAATATCGAAAACACTGACAGGATATTCCTGGTATCCGTTATGCCTGACATCAGGCCCGCTGAAAATCAGAATGCCGTCTTTTTCATCATGTACTCCGGGGGTATATTCCTGTATTGGCATTAAAAATTCTTCAAGCGGGTAAGATTTCCCTTCAGTCACAATATGTTTGCCGGATATTTCGTCAATTTCCCTGTTAAATTCCAGGAGGTAGCTCCCGGGTTCAAGTTCTTCAACCCTGAACAATGGTTTCCTGTCTTCGAGTATCTCGACAGACTGCAAAAATCTCCTGTAATGGTCATTCTTTTCCGGGGCAGCATTGCGTATAATCACATGAACTGTCGGGATTATAATGCTTATATACATTTCACCCCTGGTATCCAGGTCTGCAAATTTTTGTGACCTGATGGTAAACTTGTCAGACCAGTGTTCTGTCCTGGGCATTGCCTTAAAACCGTGGTCTGAAACAACCACTATCAGCGTACCGGGATCAACGGAATTAACAATGTCTCCAATTATACGGTCGGAATTGCGATAAGCATTATATATCTTTTGACCGTATCGCTTCACATCAGCCTCCGGGATATTTTCAAACAATTCCGGTTCCATGTACTGCCAGTAATGATGGGAATACGTATCTAACAAATGTATATGAAAATAGGCATATCGGGGTTGAAGCGTTTTATATAAATCAATAAATACATCCCTGTAAAACTTGGTTCTCATGCTGATAGAAGACATAAAGAAAAATTTATCCAGGTCCTCCAGAAGAGGAAATTTCTTTTTAGTGAATCCCAGCACGCCCTCGAATAATGTGGATAATTTAACCCCGTTTCCGTAACATTCCGAAAGATATTTCAGCATTCTCCGGGGCTTGATTTTTTTCTCGTTTTCCGCGTCATGAGTCAATTCCCAGAGAAACCCGTATTTCTCCGGATAGCATTCCTTGCCTAATGCCAGTATGGCCGGGATTATGAACGAGTTATCCAGCTTTTCAGGCGGCCATGTCAGAAAATGCCCCATAGCGCCTACAGGAAAACCCAGCATATTGAATATCTCCCAGATTCTTTTGGCGGTTAAGGAATAGCTGTTATCATAAAAACCTTTAACTCCATGTTTTTCAGGTTTTTTGCCGGTAGATATACTTGTCCAGATTACGGGTGAAGCACACGGCTTAAACGAGTGGGCAGAGTGGTAATAGCTGCCTGTATTGATTAATCTATCAATCACGGGCAGCTCTTTCTGCCCGATCATCCTGTCAATGATTCTTTTTGATGCACCGTCCAGACCGATAACCAGCACTTTTTTGTCCAGAATTTTTTCTGAAATTTCAGATTTTGATAAATGCACATTCATATTTATTTCCTGACCTTAAACAACCTGATTAATTTACCCGAGTCATCTTCATAAACAAGCCCGACATCACCGGAATATTTGTCCATTTGTATCAATTCATCGTAAAAGTCCCATTTACTCAACAATCTCTCATCAATGACAATATAATCCACATCATATAATTCAGCAAAATTAATTACATCAGCGCTGTTTGCATAGGGCAGCATGGTAAACCTTGCATTGCTGAAAAAACTGACAACAGGCTTCCTGGACATAACATTGAGCTTTTCATATTCTGATGAGACACTGTTTTTCAGAAAATACCCGGCAGTGATATGTTCAACCGGGCCAGGAACTTTACTGAAACTCGAATATTCAAGATATGAGAAACTGCCTGACAGCAATATTATAATAATTAACAGTTTAATGTTTCTTTCCAGAAACAAACTGACCCTCTTTTTTCTGATACCGTAATAATCCAGCACTTCAGAAATGGTTGTCCCGGAGTTCACAAAACCACCGGAAGCAAACAGGATAAGAAATACTGCGATGAGTGTTATCTGTCTTTCTATTATTATAAATACCGGATACATCAGGAAAAATAACAGCGGGTACAAGATAAATATTAATTTAATTTCTTTTCTGAATAAATCCCTGCTGAAAACAGAAAAAAACAGGGGCAACATAATGGGCATCAACAATTTAATTAAAATTTTTATTTCTTCCTGGACTTTCTTCAGGTAATCACGAATGAACTTTGCCGGGTCCTTCAGGATATAATCCTTAAAGAGAGAAAGCTGCACATTCCTGTCCCAGCCTCTCAATTGAGTTTTTCCTTTGTTCAGGGAGAATGCGCTTTTATCGTAAAGGTTTTCAGGCGCATTCACTACTTCGTGGTACTCCTTATCACCGCTTAACTGCGCAAGTAAAACAGCAATATTACCCTTGCCGGATAATGCAAACTTCCCTGTATAGTCCTTAAGAAAAAGCACATAAGGTGATATGGTTAAAATAAAAATTAAAAGCATGGCAAAAATATTCAGCAGGTATTTTCTGCGCACAAGCGGTTTGCCTCCCAAAAGGCCGATCATCCGCAGGAAAGGCAGTAACAATAAAAATACACCTTCCGGTCTTGTCAGGTAGGCTGCGCCGGTAGTAATTCCAAGCAAAATATAAATGGGAAAGCCGTCCCTTTTAACCGATATGATGAATAAGTAAATGGAAAGAAACAGGAGACAGAAAAACAGGGAATCCGAATTACCGTATACCGAGAGTATAATTGTCAGGGGATAAGCCGCATAAGCAAAAGCTGCAAACAGGCCGGCTTCTTCGTTATACAGCTCCCTGCCTGTCAGGTAAAACAGGAAAATGGTTATAATGCTCGATATCAAAGAGACTAATCTGGCTGAAAAGAAAAGATCATTAATGAATAAGTTTATTGCGCCGATAGATGCGGCATAGCCGGGTGGGAAAAAGACCCCCATATTATAATTTTCGCCGAAAACATACTTGCCGCTCTCTATTAAATTCTTCCCAAGGCGCGAGAAGGCCACAACATCCATTCCAACAGCTACATCCCCGAACCTGAGCAACCTGACAAACAGGCCGAACAGAAGAATGGAAATTAAAATTAAATATTCTCTTTTGAATCTCATGCTTCTTAAGTTTAACAAAAATTTATAACCTGAGACTATCTTTTCACCCGCTTTTATTTTTTGAAAACAAAAGACGCCATGGAATGTCGTTTTTAACAACCGACTTCCAGATATAAACTGTAAGGGAGCAGCCTAAAAGAATATGATACCCGGGACTGAAGTCATTGTACCTGCATAAAAAATAAAAAAATGCGACAACAGCGGCAAATACAATATCAAATTTCAGCCCTTCCGCCAGGGTCAGGACCGAGAATTTGCTGTATACCGCAAACATGGCCACAATATTGACCATGGCAAGACAGAATGCCGTTGACAGGGCTGCGCCGGTTATGCCGATACGCGGCACTAAAATAATGTTCAGGATAACATTAACAACTCCCCAGAAAAGAGCGATCTTCATATATTTTTTATGCCCCCCCGTCATTTGCAGTAAATACCCGACCAGACCGCATCCCGCATTTATCAGCT
This sequence comes from uncultured candidate division Zixibacteria bacterium, assembly GCA_913009765.1. The sequence continues at coordinate 11,247 of CAJVYT010000036.1, read as the reverse complement.
GCCCGACACATAGAATCAGCAGGGCTGTGTATCCGCCTGTAAATTTCTCTCCAAATAAATATTTCAGGATAATATCTCCTTCCAGCATCAGGATCAATGTTATGGGCATCGCTGTGCTGAGTATCCAGCGAGTGCTCTTCCCGACTACTTTTCTCAGCTCATTGAGGTCATTGGATGCGTATATAGATGATATTAAAGGGGGTATAACAGTAGAAAACGCCCCAAGGGAAAAAACAATTAAAGTAACAAGCTTTGCCGTTACACCATAAATGCCTACAGCCTCTGTGGAATCAAACATGCCGACTATCCATAAGTCGGTGCTTGTAAATAAAAATGCGCTGACACCGGTAAATATCATGGCAAATGCAACATTCAGAACTCTCTTATATTCAGTTCCGTGTTTTAGCGCCCTGATTTTATTTGTCTTCTTAAATAAAAATACTATTGACAGGAGCATTGAAAAAATCTCTGCTGAAAGAAATGCAGCTACTGCATATAACGGGGTCCCGCCCCTGATAGATAAAAGCAGGAAGATCACGAGTCTCAGGAACGGGGAGATAATGAACAGGGGCAGCAATGCCCTGAATGTATCCTTATAGCCTTTTAAAATACCCCCTATCACTTCATAAAGCACGCCGGCAGGCAGGGCCACGGCTATAAAGGGCAATAATTTCAGGAGACCATCCGAATGAAATACATCCATTGAGATAAATCCTGAAAAAAACCATATCAGAGATCCAAGGAAGATTGAAAGCAAAAGGCAGAATTGCAGGGCAAAATATATGGTCCCTTTTAACCGCGCATAATCTTTCCGGACAATATAAAGAGGGACAAAGCGCATCATCGTCTCTTCCATGCCGAATTTTGCAATCAGGGCAGCTACCTTCACTATACTTAAAGCCAGCAGAACTTCCCCTATTCCGCCTGCACCCAGGATCCTTGCCAGTATTATCTGATTTAAAAACCCCAGGCCCGTAGATAATATTTTCAGGCTAAAGGCTATGGCCCCGCCTTTAGCGCCTGCTGCCAGATTATCTGCACCTTGCTTTCCCTGCTCCATATTTTTCTCCATCATATCCGGTCGTTACAGAAGACTCATCTTTTGATAAAACAATTTATGGAAGTAATAGAATCCCGCTTTCAAATTAAACATCAAGGGGATTAAACCACCGGACATTAAAGCATCTTAAGAGTACCGAGTTCTCTTTTAACATGTTGATTCTAAAGAAAACGTCATGACCACGCAGTTGTCATTCCCGCTTGTCGGGAATCCGGGAAAATCAAAGGGTTATAGATTCCGGACAAGCCGGAATGACAGAACTCGGTACTGTCGAGTAAAGCATACAAACAGCATTAAACTCAATAGATTTATAACAGATCATTCAGGGGAAATCTTTCTCAGTCTCTCAATATCGCCATTCGCACCAAGCACAACCATTGTGTCCCCGGATTGTATTTTATCTGAAGGGAGGGGATTGATATTCCATAACTCTTTTCCGCCTTTGTCAAGGCCTTGCTTCTTGATAGCGATAACTGTGACCCCGTAGTCGGTCCTGAGCTTTGCATCCAGTATGGACTTGCCCGCAAAGGCATCCGGGGCAGGCAGTTCCACTATACTGTATTCAGGAGACAGCTCTATATGTTCCATGAACTCGGGCATTATTAATCCCCTGGCAACTTTCCGGGCCATGTCCCTTTCCGGATACACAACCTGCCTGACGCCTAATTGATAAAGTATCCTGCCGTGCATCCTGCTCTGGGCCTTTGCAATAATATTTTTTATGCCCATATCTTTTAACAGCATTAATACAAGAATGCTTGCTTCGATGTTTTCCCCGATACTGACAACGGCTACGTCAACATTCTGTACTCCGGCCTCCCTCAATGCCTTTTCATCCGTTGCATCAAGTTCCACGGACAGGGCAACCCTGTCGGCAAGTTCCCTTACCCTTGCCTCGTCCTTGTCAACTGCGATTACATCACAATTGTTTGCTGCCAGTGTAAGCGCGACTTCTGCGCCGAATCTGCCAAGTCCTATTACGGCAAACTGTTTTTTCATCCTATTATGACCCTTCCTTCCGGATACCGGATGCTTTCTTCACGCTGTCTGAGAAGGGCCATGAAAAGGGTCAGGGGACCGAGTCTTCCGGCAAGCATGGTTATGATAATAATCCCCTTTGACATATCCGAAAATGCTGCGCAAAAACTGTGCCCCGCTCCATCGCCTGTTGAAAGCCCCACTGTGCCGAATGCAGAAACGACTTCAAAAACCGTCTCAAGAAACTTCGTATGCTCCATATCGATAATAACAAGCGTGACAAAAGTTATATATATTATTGCAAGGGCAAGGATAACAAGAGATTTTGAAACCATATCTTCCGGTATCCGGCGTTTGAATACAACTGTGTCCCTCCGGCCCCTTATTGTACACCATATGTTTATTATTACGACACTTATTGTTGTGGTCTTGATGCCTCCCGCCGTACTGCCGGGCGAACCCCCGATTATCATTAATATGGTTGTCAGGAAAATGGTTGCGGGCTGGACAACGGAATAGTCCATTGTGTTGAATCCTGCCGTCCTTGCCGTAACAGAGGCGAAAAGGGAGGAGTATACGGTCTCCATCAAGCCTGTACCCGGCAGTGCAAATAAATAATTTCTTTCATTGATGTAGATCAGGAGTGCGCCGGCAATTATTAAAATTCCTGTTGTCCAGAGCACAAGACTTGTGTGCACCATCAATTTCCCCGACCGTTTCCTGATGCAGGCATACAGATCGTCTATTACGATAAAACCGAGTCCCCCGAGTATTACCAGGAGCATAACCGTAAGATTTATTACGCCGTCGCCACTGAACTTCACCAGGCTCTCTTCAAACAGACTGAACCCTGCGTTGTTTAAAGCGGATATTGAATGAAAAACCCCGTACATGATCGCCTTATCAAGGGGATAATCCTGATAAAATCTTGCGGATAAAATCACGGCCCCGATTCCTTCCGCAATCAGGACAAAGGCAAGCATACCTTTCATAAATATGACTACTCCCTCAAGGCTCGTTGTGCTCAGCGACTCCTTTATGAGCAACCTCCCGGAAATCCCGATCTTCCTTCCAACAAGAATGGCCAGGAAAGTAGCCATTGACATATACCCGAGACCACCGACTTGGATAAGGATAAGGATAATTATTTGACCGAAGAGAGTGAAATCAGCAGACGTATTCCTGACTGTCAGACCGGTAACGCAGACTGCTGATGTTGATGTGAACAGGGCATCTGTCAATGTTATTCCCCTGGTAGTCGAGTAGGGGAGCAGGAGCATTGCCGTGCCGATGAATATAAGAATAATGAATCCCAGCACCAGCATCCGAGGAGGCGAAAATTTTCCTGATGTGCCGTTTATATTCATGGAGCGTCCTTTTTCATCTGCTTATACCGTAACCTTTTGGAAGATTACGGAATCTGCGCTGTCTGGTTCTGCGGGGTGATTTTTTTCTTCTTATCCGCTTCCGTAAGCATGAAGTCCTGAAAGTACAAGATTGACTCCAAGATACGTAAAAATTACGGCTACAAAACCGATAACCGCGAGTATTGCCACCCGTTTTCCCCTCCAGCCGCGGACAAATCGCGCATGCAGATAAAGCGCATAGACAAACCATGTTATCAGAGACCATGTCTCCTTCGGGTCCCAGGTCCAGTATTTCCCCCATGCGCTGTTTGCCCAGATGGCGCCCATGATTAATCCGCCGATTGTGAACAAAGGAAATCCTACGGCGATGCTTTTATACGCAATCTCATCAAGCATGGTCGGTGTCAGATTAAGGCCTGCCAGGATATTTTTGAGTCTGAGGCCAAACTGCCAGATGGCAAAGATAAATACAATTGAAACGATCCAGCTCACTGCAGCCACGCCTCCTGATGAACTCCTCAGCGTGGTTTTCAGAAAATGGCTCTGGATCAACTCAGCACGCTGGACTGCGGACAGGCTTAGAAAGTCAATTCCCATACCGATAAGCACGACCAGGAATATGCCGATTATAATGCTCCAGAAAATATATGTCTTCTCTTTTCTGGAATCCGTAACCATTACAATATATGCAGCGGCTGCCCCGAAAGATACCCCGAATGCGGCATAACCAAGGAAACTCAACAGCACATGAAAAAGCAGCCAGTTGGACTGCAGGGCCGGTATCAGGGGCTGAATCTCCTTTGATGTGCCTGATATATCTATGAAGAGTAAGGCAAGCGCTGCAAGCGGTGTAACAAAGGCACCGAGAGAACGGTTTTTGTATTTGAATTCTATTAAAAGATGGATCAGTATAAGTGACCAGACAAAGAAGATGAGCGACTCATAAAGATTCCTCAGGGGGGCCGCTCTCAGGATTGATTCGACAACTCCTGAGGCAGGATTGGACGCTGCCCAGAAATGGTACGAATTTATCCATCTTATAATCAGGGCCGCACTCTGGCTGACAAAGCCGAAGATTGTAATGGCAGAGGCCATTAAGCCGATTGTTTTATTCCTGAAAACAAGATAAGCGATGTAAGTCACCATTGCAGCAAAATAAGCCCCTGCCGATATATCAAAAAAGACCGAACTGCTCATTTTCCACTCCTTCCTTCTATTGCCTGTGCCGCATGTGACACTATTTTTTCTATTTCGTTTTCTAAATTAAGCCTGTTTCTGCTGGTTGAACCTCCGACAACAATTCTGACCGACTTTTTATCGTCTGCAATGTTTATCCATATTTTTTTATGGCTGATGAAAAAACATATGTATAAACCGGCAGCCATAATAATAGATCGGAAGAGCACACGTCTGAACTCCAGTCACACTGATATATCTCGTATGCCGTCTTCTGCTTGAAAAAAAAAAAAAAAAAACAAAAATCAAAAAAACAAAAAAAAATAAAAATAAAAACAAAAATTAAAGTAGAGAAGAGTAATGGCTCAAATTAAAAAGAGAAAAATACCTGAAGCTGAAATACCGTCCAGTTCAATGGCTGATATTGCATTCCTTCTCTTATTATTTTTCCTTGTTTCAACGGTTATTGATGTTGATACCGGAATTGGGTTGACTTTACCTGAATATGTTCCGCCGTCAGAACAGCAGCTTGCACCTATTTCTAAAACTAGAATGGCTGCAATTTTGATTAATGAGAGCGGTCAAGTTCTTTTGAATGATAAGGTTATTGCTATTCCTGATATTAAAGAAAATTTAGTACCAAGGATTAAAAGTAAAATCGAACTACCGAAAAAGAAAAAATTAATTGTTTCTGTAAAAGTAGATCGTAAAACTAATTATAATCTTTATATTCAAGCATTGGACCAAGTTAAAGGTGCATATTTTGAAGTTAGGGATGAATATTCTCAATCTCATTTTGGTATGAAAACAAGAAAGTTGGACCCGAAAGACTTAAAAATAGTTAGAGATAAAATACCTATTATTATATCAATCGCAGAACCGGAATCTATTAAAAAGTAAAGAAATTATTTGAGGAATTAGTATGGCATTTGAAAAAAAACGTGCATCATCGAAGCAAGAAATACCAACTTCATCTATGCCGGATATTGTCTTTATGCTGCTGCTTTTCTTTATGGTTTCTACAACTTTAAGAGAAGTTAATGTGTTGGTGAAATTTCAACTTCCATCAGCAAAAGCAATTGAAAAAATTGAAAATAAAAGATTGGTTACCTACATATGGGTTGGTAGCAATGGCAAAATTCAATTGAACGATAATCTTGTTAGAATGAGTGATATTCAAAAACTGATGTATAAAAAAAGACAAGAAATACCCAACGTAATAGTCTCTTTAAGAGTTGATAAAAACTCTGAGATGGGTGTTATTGTTGATATTCAGCAAGAGCTTCGTAAAGCGGATGCTCGTAGAATAAACTATTCTACGATGCTGAAACAATAAATATTATTGTTAGAATTTTAATGGGCAGGTCCACTATTTTGTGTAGGCTTGCCTTTTTTTTTGGATAAGGACAAATGAATTTAACAGAAAAAATTAATGCCGACTTAAAAGCGGCGATGAAATTAAGAGATAAAATTAAGCTTTCCACTATTCGCTCACTTCGAGCTTTGATTTTGGAGCATGCAAAAAGCGGTAAAAATTCTGTATTAACGGTTGAAGATGAACTTAAGTTGTTGGTATCGGCAGCTAAAAAAAGGAAAGAATCAATTGAGCAGTATGAAAAAGGCGGAAGAACTGATTTAGCCGAACGTGAAAAAATTGAATTGGCAATTATTGAACAATATTTACCGAAGCAGTTATCGGATGATGACGTTAAAGTAGAAATAGAGATACTTGCAAAGCAAATAGGAGCAAGTTCAAAAAATGATTTCTCGAAACTGATGCCGCTTGCTATTAAAACTCTTAAGGGAAAAGCGGATGGGAAAAAAATTCGCGAATTGGTTGAACAGATTTTGAGTTAGATTTGAACTATTTAGATATTATAATCGTTGTTGTTCTTCTACTTGGATTTATACTTGGTTACAAGGATGGAATTGTGCGTAAAATTATCGGTTTCGTCGGCTTTATTGTTGCTATTGTACTATCAATTATATTTTCCGGATATTTTGGAAAATTTATCTCTCCGATTTTTAGCGGGGATCAATATCTGTCAAGTATTGTTGCCGGTATCACGGTTTTTTTTCTCGTTGTGCTTTTTTTTTCAATATTGAAACGAATTATTCATCCAATTGATAAAGTTAATAGTTTTGTCAATCAATTTTTGGGTGGAATTGCCGGAACCGTTCAAATTATTTTTTTTATAAGCGGCTTTTTACTTTTTCTTAACATATTCAAAATCCCTTCCAAAAGTGCTCGTGGGGACTCATATTTGTACACAAAAGTTTTTGATGTTATCCCAACAACAATTGATTTTTTTCTTGGTTCAGACTCCGATGCAAAAAAAATGATACAAAGCTATATTGACAATAAAGATAAAATATCAATCGATAAGCAAACGGACTCCATTAATTTAGATTTAAAAAAACGATGATTTCAAATAAGGTCATAGACCTGCTTGAATTTGACCATATACGAAAATACATATCCAAATATGTTTCTACTTATAATGGAAAAAAAATTGTTGAAAATTTATCTCCGTTAACCAACTTGACGGAAATTAATCACAAGGGTAAATTAGTTTCCGAGGCTAAAAATATACTTATCGAAAATGGTGAGCCACCAATAGCATTTATCGATAATCTTACCGAATCACTAAATTTGAGTAAAATATCAGGGGCATTATTAAAGCGAAAAGATATTTACGGGATTTTAGAATTGCTGCAGATATCAAGAAAAACTTATCAATTTCTCTCAAATTTTGAAAATAAAAATTTAGAAATTATAAAGTACAAAAATAAACTAATTAACGATAAAGAGTTCGAAAAAAAAATTTATAATGTATTTACCGAATCGGGCGAAATCAGTGATAATGCAAGCAGTAAATTGAGAAAAATTAGAAACGAAATTGTTTCTAAAGGCGAAGGGCTGCGTAAGGTTATTGGAAAAATTCTCAAGAGATTAAGCGAAAATTATTTGGTTCAAGAGGAATATGTAACACAGCGTGACGGACGAATAGTGCTGCCTATCAAAGCTGAGCACAAGCGACATGTACGCGGTTTTATCCATTCCGAATCGGCGACCGGAAAAACAGTTTATATTGAGCCGGAAGAAACTTTAGAACTGAACAATGAAATACTCTCCCTTACTTTTGCCGAAAAAAGAGAGATTGAAAGGATTCTACGCGCGTTAACTCAACTCATTGGAGAAAAAAGTACGGAATTAAATATTTCGTTAAAAGCAATATCAGAATTGGATGCCATTTTTGCCTTTGCACGATATTCCCAGGAGATAATGGGGTCGTTTCCAACTATTAACAACGATATGCCGGTGGAAATTATAAACGGATATCATCCGATATTATTGAAGAAGAATGGAATTAAAAATACAGTTCCATTAAATATTAAAATATCGAATAATAAAGTAATATTAATTACAGGACCAAACGCAGGAGGCAAGACCGTTGTTTTAAAAACCATGGGTTTAATTTATCTTATGGTTTTGTCAGGCATTCACGTACCAATTGCGGCGGATTCAAACCTCAATTGGGTTGATAATATTTTAGCTGATATCGGCGACCGTCAATCGCTCGAAGATGATTTAAGCACATTCAGTTCTCACTTGGGTAATATCAACAATATTCTAAATATCGCAAATGAATATTCACTCGTTTTGTTGGATGAAATAGGAACGGGAACTGACCCCTCGGAAGGCTCAGCTCTAGCAACGCAAGCATTGATTGAATTGCGTAACAGGAAATCAATTACGCTGGCAACCACGCATCACGGAAATCTAAAAATTATTGCTAACGAAATGGACGGATTTCAAAATGCTTCGATGGAGTTTGATTCGGAATTATTAAAACCCACGTATAAATTTGTTCAAGGTTTACCCGGGGCAAGTTATGCTTTTGAAGTAGCAAAAAGAATTGGATTTACGGACAAGTTTTTGTTACAGTCGCGAAATTATCTTGATAAAAAGAATTCAAAAATTGAAGAGTTATTAATTGAGCTGCAAAAAAGATCGAATGCACTTCAGCATAAATTAAACAAATTGGAAATTGAAAATGCACGCTTAACGGGATTAACTAATCTTTATAAACAGAAAAATGAAAAACTTGAAAAACAAAAAAATGCCATAATTGAAAAAACTGCGAACGAAGCGGAAAAGTATCTCGCTAATATAAATAGGCAAGTAGAAAGCACAATTAAAAATTTACGTGAATCAAATGCAAAACACGAAACGATTGTTGCTGAAAAAGAGAAACTTGAGAAAATTAAAGTCAGAAATAAAGAACTATTCAATAAATCAAAACCTGCAATAGCGAAAAAAGAGTTGAATCTAATAGTCGGCGGATTTGCAAAAATAATTAATACCAAAACTTCCGGTGAAATTGTAGAAATTGATGTATCGAAGAATAAGGCGATTTTAAAAACGGGTTCAATAAAATTACAAGTGAAAATATCTCAGTTAGAATATTCTACTAAAGGGAAGCAGGATAAACCGTTATTAAACAATCCATCATATAATATTACTAATTTAAATAGTACAGTATTGGATATTCGTGGTGCAAAGCCGGAAGAAGCGGAATATAGTATAATAAAATTTATTGATGATGCATATTCAAGCAATGTTGATAAGATTGAAATACTTCACGGCAAGGGAACGGGTGCATTAAAAAAAACGGTGCATACAATTTTAAAACAACACGAATACGTAAAAAATTATTATTTTGCAAAGGTGGAATTTGGCGGAGAAGGCATAACAGTAATCGAAATGAAATAAAGACACGAATTTCACGAATTTGCACGAATTAAATATTAATAATTAATGAGTTTAATATTATATGTTCAAAAAAATACTTGTTGTTAATCGTGGTGAAATAGCAGTTCGTATTATTAGAGCTTGCCGGGAGATGAATATTATCTCAGCAGTGCTTTATTCCGAAGCCGACAGAAACTCACTTCATACACGTATGGCTGATGAAGCTTATTTTATTGGTCCTTCGCCGGCAAATGAATCATATCTAAATATTCCAAAAATATTAGATGTTGCCGAAAAGATTTCTGCTGATGCAATTCATCCGGGCTACGGATTTCTTTCTGAGAATGCATCTTTTATTAATCAAGTAGAAAATACAGGAATTAAATTTATAGGACCTACCTCGCATTCGGTTAAATTGATGGGCGAAAAAACCGCAGCACGTACAATAATGAAAAAACACGGTGTCCCTATTGTTCCAGGTACTATTGAACCAATTAATGATTTGCAGAGTGTAAAAGATATTTGTGCGGAAATTGGACTTCCTGTAATGTTGAAATCTTCGGCGGGCGGCGGCGGAAAAGGAATGCGAAAAATTGAGAAAGAAGATGAAATTGAGAGTGCCTATCGATTAACAAAAAGTGAAGCCAAAAAATCCTTCAGCAATGATGATGTTTACATTGAAAAATTTGTTGTTAATCCAAAACATATTGAGGTTCAGATACTCGGCGACTCACACGGAAATTACCGCCATTTGTTTGAGCGGGAATGTTCTATTCAGAGACGGCATCAAAAAATTATTGAAGAAGCACCTTCTATATCGGTAAATAAATCTGTGCGTAAAGTTTTAACGGATGCTGCTGTTAATGCGGCGAAAGCTGTAAATTATCTTGGTGCCGGTACAATTGAGTTTTTAATGGACGATGATAAAAATGTTTATTTCTTGGAGATGAACACACGGCTACAAGTTGAGCATCCTGTAACAGAATTAATCTCGGGCGTTGATCTCGTTAAAGAGCAAATTAATATTGCAGCCGGCGGAAAAATTTCATTTGAACAGAATGACTTAAAAATAAACGGACATGCCATTGAATGCAGAGTTTACGCAGAAGATTCGGAAAATAATTTTGCCCCATCAACCGGAAAGATAAATTATTATAAACTGCCTGCTGGTCCTGGAGTTCGTGTAGATAGCGGCATTGATGAGTTGAGTGATGTCTCAATTTATTATGATCCGATGCTGGCAAAAGTTATTACACACTCCGATAATAGAAACAGTACTATCGCAAGAATGATCAGGGCATTAAATGAATTTAAAATTCTCGGTGTTAAAACAAATATTGAATTATTAAAATGGGTTTTGAAACAAAGCAAGTTTTTAGACGGGTCGTTTAACATTGAGTTTATTGACAAATATTTTATTCCTTTACTGCCGGACAAATGGAAAGATGATATTCATGATGACATATTAATTGCCGCATCAATGGTTGCTTCGACGTTAAAACAAAAGGGAAGTGAGCTGAAAGCAGCAAATAATTTTATTCATAATAATAATGGCTGGGGGAAAATGCAATATGAATAAATATGTTGCGACTATTAACGAAGTTCAAAAAAATATTACATTTAACGGATCCGGCGAATACGATATTGACGGTAAAGTTTTTAACCCTATAATTACGGAAGATGCCCAAAATTGTATATCTTTAGAATTAAATAATAAAAAATATAATTTTGTAATTGAGCGTATTGATGATGAAAAATACGGATTCCTTATTGAAGGACAATATTTTATAGTAACGGTACGGAGTAAGTTAAAAGAACGTGCGCACCAGGTGATCAAACAGCGTATCGGTTCGGATAATCAAAATTTAATTAAAGCCCCTATGCCGGGACTTTTGCTAAAAATTAACAAA
>CAJVYT010000035.1 GCA_913009765.1 uncultured candidate division Zixibacteria bacterium | reverse complement strand
TAATCTTGAGTTTTTTGTACTGTATTTGCTGTTTTGACTTTAAAAAGCGGTGCGGCAATGACGATTGTTGAAACGAGTAATGCACTGATGATTAAAAAGGTTAAAACTTTTTTCATTGTGACTCCTGAATTATAGATTCCTATTCGTTTACGTACACATACGTACTATCCTATGAATTTTATCCCAATACCACCTCCTAAATAGATTAAATTTTACTTTCAATAATTAAAATATACAATATTTCATTCTCTTTATAGAGAGATAGAAAAGGAAGAAAAATACATAATAATGAGACTAAAATATCTCCCATGTTAGTTTTGTTAGTTAGTGCTTATTATGGGAAATTAAATAGGCGTTAGTTAGTTTTCACTAGTAATACAATTGATCAATTGTATCGTAAAAAACCTCTGTTATCTTGTGTAACAGAGGTTTTTACATAATTCGTACTATTTTTGCTTTTCAAACTGCTTAGAAAAGGGACTTGAAAAGTAGATAGTTGTTATTCAACAAGCTTTATTTAGGACCCTTACCTGCCTGATAGCACGGTTTAAAGTCATTCCATTTTACATAAATATGATGTACCATAATTGCAATATCAGAGATATTTACATTTCCATCACAGTTCAAGTCAAGCATGCCACCAACTACAATAATACCTTCTTTTTCCACATCAGAACTGTTGCCACCTGTATTATAGCTTTTTATATAGTCAATCATCATTGTTAAATCAGTCAAGTCGCGAACACCGTCACCATTTAAATCACCAATAGAAAGTTGAGAAACTGCATTTAAGCTGTTTATCATGCCGTATCCATACTGTACATCCGGCACAGTAATTGATCCCCAAAGCAAATCAGTACGAGAAGTATTTCTCAGATGATCCTGAATTTCAGCGGGAGAGTAATTATTTTTAATTTGTTTTATCATAGCAACTGTACCGCTTACGATAGGTGCTGAAAAAGAAGTTCCACTCCATGTCCCCCAATCATAATCACCAGCTAAGGAGCTATACAAATTTACTCCAGGAGCAACTAAATCAATATAATCCCCATAGTTAGAGAAATTCGCCAACATCTCTAAAGTATCAACAGCGGCAACTGCGATAACATCTGGATGAGCCGCGGGATAATTAGGTATCGAACTTCCTTCGTTACCAACAGCAGCAATCATCACAATTTTCCTTTTAGCAGCATCTTCAATAGCAAGACGTAAAACATCAATCATTTCAGTTGTTCCAAAGCTCATATTAATAATGTCGACTTCGTGATTAACTGCCCAATCAATAGCGAGTGCTACATTAAATTGGTCGCCGACACCATTACCATCAAACACACGTAAAGGAACAATTGATACATCCGGTGCAGTCAAAAGAAGTAATCCTGTCACAAAAGTACCATGACCATAAATTGTACCGGGCTGTTCGGAGGGATCACTGCTGTTTAAAATAAAGTCATACCCGGCAAGAATATTTGAACTCTGCATAAGTGGATGACTGTAATCCAACCCATTATCTATCACCGCTACAACAACACCTTTACCGGTAGAAAGCAGTTGTGCTGAATCTATGCCTATATCATAAAAACCCGCCTGATCATAATAACTCAAAGGAGAAATGCCATAGCTAAAAACCGGTGTAGATTCATCAGGGAATCCCTGACTTATTTGGAAAACCTCAGGGATATCAATAGTTGTATTTGAAGATGCCAATTCAACGTTTGAATCAGCATTTAATTGTGCTACAACTTCATCTACAGAGCGATTTTTTGAAAATTTAAAAAGATAAGTTCTTTGTGAAGGTATAGAATCTGTGATAGTGGCATTCACTTCCTCCGCAATAGAAGCTGCCTGAGCGGTGCTTTTTACTTTTACTACTGCCTCACCGGGTCTTTTTCCACCGGCATTAGCAATAATTACTCCAAAGAGAAAAAGAAAAATGGCAATCAATGTGGTTTGTTTTAAATATCGTCTCATATTTATACTCTATGCATAAGATGTTAAAATTAATTTCCAATTAAAATAAATGCACCCCAATAAGCAGGGTCAACTATTTGTTTTGATATATATTGTATTGCGTTATGATATGCTTTTTCAACATTCTTCTTATGAGCAAGCTGACGGTAAAACTCTTTCATAAAAAGCATTGTAACATTATCATCAACCGGCCATAAAGAGGCAAGAACAAATCTGCAGCCTGCTCGGTAGAACGCTTTAGCCAAAGAAAATGTATTACCATAATTTAACCCCGGAGCTGCTGTTTGGCAACCTGAAAGTGTAACTAATTCTGCTTTACTTCCCTGCCCATATAAATCAAAAGGAAAAAGAACCCTGTCAGAAAACATTATTCGTGAAAAAAGAGGGTTTTCTGATGATCTCGATGCATGAGCTGCGATATGAAGAAATCCGGTCGATTTGAAAAGCTCTTTTTTGAAAGCTTGAGTAGTGGCAGTATTGTTCTTGTAATAAGATGAATCCTTAAAATAGGAGTGAATTTCATCTCCCTCAACTTCAACTAACGGTAACGATTCATGTGAGACAGAAAATATTGAGTTATGTAGTTTTGTAAAATCAATTTTTTCGGCTTTTTCTCGTTGAAGTGAGAGCGGGTCTGTAATTATTTTGACCGTATATTTATCTTTTATATATGTATTATCTTCATCACACAATGCTATAAAAGGTATTTGGTTTAAAATTCCATCAGGAATAATATAAAGAGTATCTACTATATTATTAAACTGAATAGGAGCGATGAGCAGTTTATGCAATTTTTGTAAATAAGCTTCAACTGAACCGACCGCACCCGCTTTGTGAATTGATTGTTCAAATAAAAATTGAGATTTCCTGATTATTTCAGTTATATCTTGTAAATTGACATGTAAGTCAACAAATGTAATATCATCCTTGTCATGGATAAACAAACCTACGCTGTTTTCTGAAATAAAATAGTTCAAGACTATTTCATTTTTTTGAGGGGTGAACATTTGTAATTTTTGTGGTCTCGGTCTATTAAAATGATTGTCAATGTTACTATACGCTCTTATTTTTTGTTCCAAATGCCAGAGTTTTTTTTCATGGTTTAACGTCTCTTTTGAAGAACCCACCACACGTTTTCCTCTGTGAGGAAATTTACACTCTTGCGATATAAGATGACGCAAAGATTCTATTTGTGACAAAATCTTTTCGGGTACATTCCCAACCAAGTCGTGTGCAGGGAGAATTTTTTCATTGAGCAGCGATAACGCCTGTAAATTCTGCATATAGGATTGCTCAACTTTACCCAACCGTAAAGAGCATTCGACAATACGAGAATATATTTTAAATTTATCGGCAGCAAAGAAAAATTTAATCTCATCATAATAAAGAGCATGCATCATTGTTTCAACGATTTGTACTGCTTTTTTAAATTCATTTTGAGCAGTAACGTATTCTTTATTTGTAAAATAAAATTCCCCAAGAAGCGTATGTATTCTACGCTGTTGCTCTAATGTTAGATTTTTTTTCTGAAACCGTTTGAGTTTTGCAAAGGCTTCATCCTTTTTTTTAGACAAAAACAAGGCTTGTATATAAGAAATATCAGCATCATGTTCCCGTCTTACATCCTTGCTCTTTTTATAATATTTTTTTGCTGACACAGATGCGTCTAATGCTTTTGCGTATTTTTTTTGAGACAGATACACCGAGTTATAGGCAAACTGAATCATTCCCAACCACAAATTATTTTTTTCTTGAGCAAATATTTTATGGGAGGCTTGTAATAATTTTTTAGCCTGTGTTATATCGCCAAGCTCTAATTTTGCCACAGCAGTAAAATAGTATGCCTTCCCCTCTTCATAAGGCATACCATATTTTTTAAATATAGGAATTATCAGTTCAGAAAGCATTATCGTGGAACCGTATTGATTAAGCTGTAAGTTCAATTCTGCCAAATCAAGCTGTGTAACCGCTGATGATGTTTTGTCACCAAGTTCTTCAAATGAGTCATAGACTTTTTCAAACAAACGAAGTGCATCGGTATATTTACTTTCTAAAAAAAGAATATATGCTATGGAATATTCTGCCTGTTGATAGGCAAGTTCCATGTGAGCTTTTTTGTAATAAGAACCGGCTTCAAGATATAGTTTTTTAGCTTTTGCCAGTTCGTTCATATTGGCAAAAATATTTGCACGGTTAAAATCTACAATAGCACAGGCAACTCCGCCGTCCTTAGAAAATATTTCTTTAGCTTTATCATAATAGTCAAGTGCCAGCCTGTTTTTATCCATACGATGATATATATTACCGATATTTGTCATTACTTGAGCTGCGTGGTTTAAAAGATTTTTTCTTCTAAAATACTCAAGAGCTTTTTTACCTATTTTCAACCCATGCTCATATTTCGAAAGATACATATATACTTCAATCATACCTTTACGAATCATAGCAGCAGTATGAAAATCCCTTTTGGTGACAGCCTTCAAGAGAGCTTTGTTATAAAAGGTTATAGAACTGTTATAGTCAGCTTTCCATAAAGCTAATCGTGCCTGCATGGTAAGAATTTTATCGTGATTCTCTTTGGGGATATAAGCAGAACAGTCAATAACAGCACGCAGATACTTTTCAGCATCGCTAATACTTATACGATACAATTTATTTAAACTTTTACTGACCTCAGCAATAAATAACGTACCGTCGTCATGAAATTCTGCATGCAGTAATTCCTTGAAGTCATTTTTGTTTTTAATCTGTTTTATAGTCTTTATTTCAATCATAATGACAGTTCAATAATACTTTCTTTTATGTTTTCAGAAGAAAATAGCAGACGGCAATCCCCCACTGCAACCCGTTCAAACCGAAACAGACAAAACTCATCAATACTTGTTCTTTGTGTTCTACTTTTTGTTTCAGCGGTAACTGATAATTTCTGATTTTTTTTCAAACCGTTTATTTGTCCGATAATTTCGACAGAATCAATTGTAACCGGATAAATACTTAATTCTACAACAGATTGCCCCAATTGGTATTTGAGCTGACGGGTATCAACAGCAGCCGGTCGGACACCTTTTGGAAGAGGTAAAAGTGAGGAATCAAAAACTTGGACGCCAATTTGAATTTTGGATGATGCCTGTTCTTTTAAAAAGTCTTTGTACAGAGTTTTTGATAATTTTTTTGATGCTGCCTGAAGCAAATCTGGTCTATTCGGAGCAATTTCTGCCATTTTTTGAAGCAAATAGAACATATCAAAAAGTTCAGCATCTTTTTGTAGTTCATCCAAAAGAGCTTTTTTCTGCTTTCCTTTTAATAACCCTTTTAAAAGAGCGTTTAACTCTTCTATTCTATCTTGATTTTTCTTCATAACTACCTCTGTCTCTTAAGAGACGCAACAAAAGCATAAAATACATTATTTATTTAAAACCTTTTCTCTTCAATATTTTCTTAAGTTTTTTCAAACTCCTGATTCGTGTAGGTCCGATAGAAGCGACCGGAATATCTAATTTTTCAGAAATCTCCTCATAGCTTGGTTCTTCATCATCTAAGAACAAGTACCATATTAACTTATATTCTTTTTCAGGAAGTTCCACCACTGCTTTCAATAATGATTCTAAATTTTTTGTTTCTTCTAATAATTCATCCGGTTTTTTAAATTTTGTGACAGATATAGACTTTGTAATTTCAGTATCTATATTATCAAAAAACTGTTTTCTCCGAATTACTCTTAAAATTTCTCGACGGGTAATCATTGAGACATACCCGATAATTTTATCTGACGATTTTAGTTTGTATAAATTTTGCAGCAGCAAATAACAGACTTGACCAAAAATATCTAACGACTCATCTGACGACAACCTCATTATTCTACAAACAGATAATATCGCCGGAGTTATCTTTTCAACCAATTCTTCCCAAGCGGATTCATCACCATTTATACATCGCTCAATTAGCTTTTGATACTTAAATTTGTCAGTTTTTGTCATTGTTGAAAGTGTTACTGCGTATAAAAAATCTGTTTATGCATACACTTTATAAGATAAAAGATTTATAAGAAAAGACAACAGAAAAAGTATGCTAATTCATCCTCTTCGGTCAAACGGCATAGTCATACATCGAGCTCCGCCTCTGCCCCGTGACAGTTCAGCACCACTCAAAGTAATCAACGTCTTATCCAACGTATCAATATCTGAGAGTAAAAATTCTTTTGGCGTTACAATAGCATACCCAACTTTTTCAAAAGCTTTGATAGTTTGAATATTACGCTCATATATAAAAGCAACTTGTGGAAGAACTGCAAATAGATTAGCACCATCAGTCCATTGCTCACGAGTTTGATAATGCGGGATATCTCCTCCGCATGGTATTTTATTATTAAATCCGTACCCCAAACGTTCTAAGGATGAAAATAATGAAAATGGAGCAGATTCATAAACCAACTTCACCCTGCCATTGACCAATTCGTAGGTATAACAATCACATCGAAGCGAACTTTCATGTTCAGAAAAATAACGGGGATAATACACACAATCATCCTCACCTATGATAGTGAACACTGTATCCAAATGCATTGTTGCCCGATTAGCCGGCATTTTTACTTTTATCACTCTTTTGGTAACTTGTTCAGTTAAAAGTCTTTGTGTAAGTAATTCAATGGCGGTTTCAGTGGTACGCTCCGAACAACCGATTAAAAGTGTTTCTGAGTCCAATGCTATCATATCACCACCCTCAAGGTGAACATTTTCAGACAGTCCATGACTAGTAGCATCATCCAAAATGTCAATAATCTCAATATCTTTAAACAATGGATGATTTCTGAAAATATACCGAGCTAAAAGCCCTTCTCGTCTTCTCACAGATTTAGCCGGATGGCTGAGTATAACCGCATCATTAAAAAACATTCCGATGTCACGTGTAAATAAAAGATTTGGAACCGGCGGGAAAAGTACTTTATACCCTTGATTCTCGGATTCATCAGGTTTAAATGCTCCTGCTATCATAATTTCAGCAAGTTCATGTTGGCAGAATTCGTCGGAGAGTAATAAATCATGCGTTTTGATTCCCACACCCTCTAACGCAGAAATAGCACCGACAATATCAGAGCGTATTTCTCTATCACCTAAAATATCTGATAACATTTCAGTAAATTCAATAACTGAATCCTCACCTACAGCATGTTTTATACAGGAGGTGAACTCGGCATGATCTCTTGCGGCATGTTCAGCAAACAAAACATCTTCAATAAGATATTTCTCCTGCATATTATGTTCAAGAGTAACTAAATTCCATTCATACCCTGGTTGGTGTACCACAACCTTTTTCAAGGGATGATATTCTGACCGTATTGACATAATAAAAAATTCCTTCTCATAAATGTGTAATAAGAAAAACAGACCAAGATAGGCGAGTATTTTGTAATAATCAACAGAAATCTATCCCCGAATGTACTCACAATATATCGGCATAAACTTCACCAAACATCAACATAACTACTCTGAATATTTATCGTACATGTAATGTGCAATATGTCGATTTTTAAACTTTTAAAAGAGAGAATTTGAGTTCTTGGCTATTTAATTGTTACGAAGCAATTATGTCATCTTTGACTGTCGCACAAAGAATTTGTCCATGATTCAGTCGTATCCAATATGAGTTTTTCCACTATTTTAAATCAAACAATAAAATTTCAGAATCGGCTATTGCGTGCAATTTCAGCAATGTTTCATCGACAACTGCAACTCCGTCACCGGTAGAAACTATAATACCATTGATAATAAGCTCTCCGGAAACGACTTGAATCCATATATATCTATCCTGAGAAATAGCAAACTCGATTTCCTCCTCTGTTGGCAGTATTGATAGATAAAGTGACATATCCTGATTAATTCTCAGAGTATCTTTTTTTTTCTCCTGAGATGCCAGTAATAAAAAATTGCCGACTGCATTTGTTCTATTATAACTCACCTGTTCATACGAAGGCTCTAAACCTTTTTTATCAGGAAATATCCAAATTTGATACATATGCACATCTTCATTCTCGGAGGGATTAAATTCAGAATGCATAATACCGCTTCCGGCAGTCATACGAAGAATGTCCCCTACTTGAATGAGTGAACTATTTCCCAATGAATCTTTATACTCAAGTTTACCGGAGTAAATAAAAGTAAGCATTTCCAAATCGTTATGAGAATGCATATCAAAACCATCTTTGGGGGTAATTATATCATTGTTGAGTACTCGTAATTGACGAAAATGAACATTTTTGGGATCGTGATACATATTAAATGAAAAAGTATGACGGCTTTTTAACCATCCAAGATTTGTTTCTCCCCTTTCATTTGCTTTTCGAACTACCAACATACCTAATCACCTAACATAATATCTTCTGTTTAACGTTAAACTATACAACGGGGAACAAATTATATTGTTCCCAAACCTATTTTTTTACACAAAAGAGCCAATTGTTCTTGTTCTATGTGTGTTAATACTGACATCTCGTCAACCAATAATTCTAAATGCTGTTCAAAAACTTTTTTAATAAGTTTTTCTCCTTTTGCAGTCAAGTCAATTGAGTAAAATCTTTTATCAATTTCATCCTGCTCACGAAAAACCAAACCCTGCTTTGTAAGATTTTCTACAACAGTTGTAAGATTTCCTGAAGTTTTTAATATTTTTTGTGCTATCTCTTTTTGACAAAGCGGTCCCACATGATACAGCACTTCAAGTACCTGAAACTGACTAAGGCTCAAATTGAAACCGGCAATATGCCTATGGGTTCTTGAGGTAAACGAGTCAGTTCCTCTCATAAGTTTTACATAAGTCTGCAATACTCTTTCTTCGACATTATTATATTTTTTTTTCTTCATACCCTGCACCATTTAACGTTGAATTATACATAAATTTTTATGAATCATCAATAAATAATTTATTACTCCTTCTAAAAATTAAAACTCACTGAACCGTGAAATGTTAATTTTTCAAAATTATATAAATCAATGGAAGAATTATTATCTAAATAACTAATTGTAAATCGAGGAATTATTAAAGAAGTTGTTTGAAAATACTTTTTCTCAAATTGGATGAAAAATGTTTTTGTTATATCATCTCTTGAGGTAATAGTATAGACCGGCACCTCGGATAAATCAGATTCAAGTTGATCTATATACGATTTGTCACTATAATCTGCACTCAATGTCATGACGAACTGCTTAGGTAATATTTGTTTAAATGAAAAACCTACTACGTCTCCACCCCAAAGAGTAGACCAGGGTGAGAGATAATCAATTGTAAAACCGGGCATATATGAATCATCAGCAGAATCCAGAAAACGTTTCATGTAATACATCCGCATTCCCAAAGCATTACTTATAGGGCGAGAATAACGAACAGAAATATCAACATAGGAATTATCACTATTAAAAGAATCGTCGGTATTAAATTTTTTATTATAATAAGCTGTTTCAATATCTATTGAGTTTTGTGAAAAAATTGTTGTATTCAATCCGCCATACACATAATAGATATTATCTGACACCGATGAAGCATTAGTATAAAACACCGATTTTGCCCCAACTCCAACTCTACTATTTAGATTTTCTGTAAATTGGTAATTCCAACTTCCGCTGCCGCTTACAACAGTATTATTATAATAATTAAATTCTGTACCATAGTTTACAAACGACAGAGAACCATTTAAGAATATTTGTGACTTCATCATTTCATTTGTTGGAATTAATGTAACAGATACACCACCCAATAGGTTGGATAACCCGCTTGTTTGAGAATACTTATTGTAATCACCAAAAAAATTTATTTCCATCATATCTGTCGGATACATCAATAAATCTGACCTCAATATTGTATAGGAGTCAGATATTGCAAAAGAATCGTTAAATATATTACTGCTGTATCCTTCTTCGGTTGCCAGAGATACCATTGTATCAGAAAACACAAAAGGGCTCATAACAATTATGAGACCGATACTAATCAGAGTTTTTTTCAAAGCCGTATCCATTTCTTTTTTATATAAATGAGGAAAAGCGGCTACAATGCCGCTCTTCCATTTCACAGGAGGTATTAAGTGAAATTATTTCCCGCCGCGTCCTCTTGGTCCTTTAGGACCACTTCCGTCACAAACCGCAGAACCTCCTTGAGGTCCTGAGCCATCACAAACACCGGTACCCGTGCCGAATGCTTGATTACCAGAACGTTTATATGCTCTGCTTTGAAATTTAGCAGAGTTTGCTTTACCAAAACGATTTTTCTTTTGAAATTTGTTCATGGTACCGCTGGCAGTACCGACTGCTGTACCGCTGTTTTTACGTTTTCCTTTTTGCATACCGGTACCATCTTGGGCATGTTTAACATAATCAGGGTCTAATCCATTCGGAATTCCATCACCATCTTGATCCGGTGCATTATCGTTAAAGCCATCACCATCAAGATCAACAAAGTTTGAATGAGTACTGTCACAAGTCTGTGCTTGAGTACTTGGTGCTAAAACCGCCATGACAGTAAAAACAAGCAGTCCCAAGAATAGTGTTTGTAATCTCTTCATTTAATTCTCCAATCTGTTAAGTTATTATTTGCTAACTTATTTTCGTTCATAAGACATTTCAACCTATTAATTAGATTAATCAAATTTAGAAAAAATTGGAAAGCCCTGTATTTTTGTCCTATTTTTTCTCTTAAATTATTATCTAAGACTATTTTATCTGACTTGTAAAACATCTTGACATTTACACTATTTTCTATGTAATTCCTTTATGGTTATGAAAAATACACACAACCCACATACATTCCATATTCCGGTTATGGGTACCGGATTCACTATTAACACTTCTCTAAAAGTTGCCCAATATGGTATTTCCTCTGTTCTTTCATTAGTGGATGATGTTCTCATTGAGCAAATGAGAGAATACCACAGCAAACAGAATAACTTGCCGTTTGAACCTGTTTCCGACAGAGAGAACGACTTTCGGGCAACTCGTATCACAAAATATCTTAATTTACTCAATGACTTAACTAAAGAACAGTCAAATCAAATCAGATTATCACCTTTTGAAGATGGTACAAAGATTACAAAATATTTTGAGATGCTCCCTGATTCAGACTTAAAATCAAAATATAAATTAATGCTTGCTGAAAATAATAAACAAGAAAAAGCCAGAATCCAAGAAGAATTAAGACAAGCTGTTTCTATCGGTTCAATTGATGTCAATATTATGACCAAATTAGATCGTGATATTTATCATCATGGTGAGAAACTCCCATCTGAATTTTCCGATGCTTCATCAGCTCTGCGCGGTTTTGCTAATAGTTCTCTAAATTCATCTATTATTTTCTCAGCGGGGATGAACCGTCGTCTTTATGGATATATACCACAATTTAGAGACTTCTTTCCTAATTCTACAGGTGAGATAAAAAAGAAAATTATCCTCAAAGTTTCTGATTTTAGATCAGCAATTATTCAAGGTAAATTTTTAGCATTAAAAGGGCTTTGGGTCTCTGAATTTAGGATTGAATCCGGTTTAAATTGCGGAGGGCATGCATTTGCATCACAAGGATATCTCTTGGGTCCTATTTTGGAAGAGTTCCGTATAAAAAAAGATGAACTTATTGAGAACCTTTTTAAAATTTATACAAAAAATTTGCTTAAAAAAGGTATAGATTCATTAGATACCCCTCCCGAAACTCGAGTTACAGTACAAGGCGGTATAGGAACAGCCGAAGAACAAAATCTTTTATTACATCACTATAAAGTTGATGGAACCGGATGGGGAACGCCTTTTCTTTTAGCTCCCGATGTTGTAAATATTGATTCTGAACATTTAGAAAAATTAATTGCTGCTGCTGATACCGATGTATTTTTAAGTAACAGTTCACCTCTTGGAGTGCCTTTTTGGAATCTGAGAACATCTGCAAGTGAGCAATTACGTAGAGACAGAATAGAACAAAATAAACCGGGGTCAAGCTGTCCAAAAGGATTTTTAGTCTCTAATACTGAATTTACAAAAGTTCCGATTTGTCATGCCTCCCGTGTCTTTCAAAAAAGAAAACTCAAAGAAATTCAAAATTCTGAAAATATTACGAAGGACATCTTCAAACAACTAATTAGCAATGTCACAGATAAATCATGTATATGTAATGATTTGGCAGGTTCAGCCACACTTCCTTTAGGGATTGATCCAAAAGCAACACCTTCGGTTTGTTGCGGACCAAATATTGTTAATTTTTCAAAAGCTACATCTTTAGAAGAAATGATTAACCATATCTACGGGAAGATTTCTCTTTTACACAATGACAACCGCTCTCATATGTTTATCAAAGAAATAAATTTGTATATTGATTTTCTAAAAGATGAGATGAAAAAAACTTCTGACGGACTTTTAGACAAGACCACAAAATATTTTCAAGAATTTAAACAGAATTTGCTGAGCGGTATTGAACATTATTATGAAATTGCGGATCAGTTTAATCAAATTCAAAGAGAAAAATTTCAAAAAGATTTAGATAATTTATTAGATGAGATCGAGATGCTGACACTCAAACCGTTACAACAGCCATCGTAATTCTTTTGATCATTCATTTTTTCTGATTTTTTATATCAAACTATTTTGTATTGTAACTTAATTTTATCTATTTGACATATTATGAATCACCTCTCCAATACTAAATATTTGACACAACCGTTTTAGTAGTGTATATATACATTCACAAATTAGGATACTTAAAACAAAGGCATAATATGATAGACTTTTCATTCACCGAAAATCAACTTGCAGTTCGTGATATGGCACGTACAGTTGCACAGAAGATTATTATACCATCTATTGCAGAATATGACCGCAAGCAAGAAATGATCACGGCTTTATTACCTGCAATGGCTGAAGCGAATCTATTAGGTTTCTGTATTCCCGAACAATATGGCGGTTTGGGTATGGACTATATTTCTCTTGGACTCGCATCTGAAGAAATGGAATATGGCGACACCTCTGCACGTGTAGTTCTATCGGTTCATATCGGTCTCTTTTCTTTGCCGCTTTTAACCTATGGTTCTGAAGAACAGAAACAAAAATATTTAGTACCAGCAGCCAAAGGTGAAAAAATTGCGACTTTTGGACTTACCGAACCTGCCGCTGGTTCTGATGTCGTCGGACTGCAGACAACAGCTGTCAAAGATGGTGATTCATATATTTTAAACGGTGAAAAAATGTGGATTTCACTTGCTGATGTTGCCGACCAGTTTTTAATCTTCGCATGGACTGATCTCGACAAAAAGAAAAAACGTGACCATTCGGGTATCTCCTGTTTTATCGTTGAAAAAAAATACGATGGTCTCACAACCGGTTCTCTCCACGGTAAACTCGGAGTAAGAGCCGGCAACACCGGATTTATTTCTATGCAGGATGTTAAAGTACCTGCTGAAAATTTAGTATACAAAGAAGGTGCCGGGTTTAAAATTGCTATGTTTTGTCTTGACCAAGGTCGCTACACTGTCGCCGCAGGTTCATGCGGACTTATCAAAGCATGCCGTGATGCATCTATTAAATATTCCAAAGAACGTCAAACCTTTGGTGTGAATATTGAACAGCATCAACTTGTCAAACAGATGATTGCCAATATGGAAGCCGGATATGAATATTCAACCTATTTGTGGATGAAAGCCGGATGGCTCAAAAACCAAGGGAAACGTTCGACCAAAGCAACCTCTCTGGCAAAATGGATTGCATGTAAAGAAGCCGAAGCATCGGCGGCAAACGCCGTACAAGTACATGGTGCCTATGGGTTCTCCGATGAATATCCGGTCGAACGGTTCTACCGCAATTCTAAAGGTGCTTCTATTTATGAAGGTACCCGCGAGATTCATACAATAATGCAAGCCGATTATGTTTTAGGCTTCCGTCAAGATAAACAGCTCGAATTAGACTTACCAAAAGTCGACCAGTAAATTTTATGTATAATTTACAAAAATGTGCTGTCATGCGTCCTCGCTTGACAGCTTATTATTTAGTCAGGACTTTCTGCACCTGATAGTGTTGATATATCGCTAAAATTGAATCCATCTGGTCCAAATGTACCAAATCCAAAGATAGTAGATACTGGAGTACCTGAAATAAGGTGTCCCCCCATAGAGGGTTTGTTGATAAACCTCCACAATGCGGGGTTCTTCCCTACTGTTTAACGTATATATATGACTTAGTACCGCTACCCTCGTTCGAGAAGCATCGCAACGCCTTGACCGTGTCCGACACAAAGTGATGCGATACCGTATTGCACGTTTTGTTCTGCCATACTATGAGCAAGAGTAATGACAATGCGTAAACCTGACATTCCAAGCGGGTGTCCTAAAGCAACCGTACCGCCATGAATGTTTAATATTTCAGTTAGAATCTTCAGTTCTCTCTGACAGGCGATTATCTGGGCAGCAAAAGCTTCGTTGATTTCAAAGAGTCCTATGTCAGACAGGTCTAAATTTACTTTTCTGAGCAATTTTTTAATCGCATAGACAGGTCCTAATCCCATTATACTCGGATCAAGTCCAATATTAACGACTGCTTTTATTTCTGCCAAATATTGATTGTCCGTTTGAGATAAGTATTCTTGATTGCATACCATTGCCATTGCGGCACCATCGGCAATCCCCGAAGAGTTGGCGGCAGTAATTGTACCATCTTCTTTGAAAATAGTTTTAAGCGTCGCTAATTTTTCTAGGGTTGAGATTCGTGGTTCTTCATCTGTGACTATTTCTTCTGTATCAGACAATTTTATCGGCACAATTTCTTTATCGTAAAAAGCTTCTTCTTTTGCTTTGAAATATAGTTCATTACTTTTTACAGTAAACTTGTCTTGTTCTTCACGACTAATACTATAAATTTCTGCAAGCTTTTCAGCTGTTAAGCCCATGTTTGTCCACTCAAAATCGTAATCTTTGAAAAGATCTTTATTGTAATCGACAGCAGCAGCCATCGGTACATGCCCCATGTGTTCTACCCCGCCCACAAGAACGGCATTGTTACTGCCCGATTTTATAGAGTCAAACGCCATTTGGAGAGCTGTAAAACTTGATGCACATAAACGATTTACAGTAGCACCTGGAATTGATTCTGGTAATCCAGCGAGTAGTAAAATTAAGCGAGCAAGATTTTTGCCTTGTTCAAGATGCTGCCCGACGCACCCTAGATAAAAATCATCGATTGTTTGATTACTGACACTCAAACGATTTAACAATGCTAATAGAGTTTGTTTGCCCAATTCATCAGCACGTAAATCCTTGAACATTCCTTTTTCAGGATGTCCCCTGCCTATTGGGGATCGACAACCATCAATTATGTATACTGACTTATTTTCTGACATATTGTCACTTTTTAAAAAATAGTTGAACCTATCGAACGACCACCATCAACATGCAATACCTGTCCATTGATAAACCCAGCATTTTCTGATGCTAAAAATGTTACTGCCGATGCTATATCTTCAGGGAGACCTGCCTTTTTGGATGGTTGTTTATCTAATAGTTTTTGGAAAATCTCAGGTTGTAATGATTCAGTCATATCAGTTTTAATTAGACCAGGAGCAACAGCGTTGACTGTTATATTTTTTGATGCTAACTCTAATGCCAAAACTCGAGTCATGCTCACTAGACCACCCTTTGAAGCAGAATAGTTTGACTGACCAGGATTTCCAAGCCAAGCTCGTGAAGCAATATTTATAATTCTCCCTGATTGTTGTTTTCGCATGATAGGTGCGACTTCTTTACAAAGCAACCAACTGCCTTTAAGATTTACAGCTATAACAGCATCAAATTCATCTTCTGTCATTTTCCAAATAACATTA
Organism: uncultured candidate division Zixibacteria bacterium; assembly: GCA_913009765.1. The sequence continues at coordinate 3,082 of CAJVYT010000035.1, read as the reverse complement.
TCTTTAATAATGCCCGCGTTGTTAACAAGTATATCAATTCGACCTGTACTCTCAAAAACTGATTGTACTGCCTGAGAAGCTGAACCAAAATCGGTTATATCACAGACAATATTTTCCGAACCGTTTAGAGCAAAATTTTCAGAAAAGTTGACATCAAGAATAAATAAATTAGCTTTCTGTTCTGAAAACTTAGATGCGATGGCATATCCTATTCCTTTAGCACCACCTGTAACAATGACAGTTTTATTTTGAAAACTCATCTAACTATTACCCCATATTGGTTTTCGTTTTTCTAAGAAAGAGTTTATACCTTCATTAGCATCTTTTGTTTCCATAAGGTCGTTAACGTATTGTTTTTCAAGCTTAGGAAGTTGTTTTAATAAAGTTTCATTAAAAATACAACGAGCTGCTTGGTTGGCATGTTTTAATGACGAAGCACTTTTTGGGAGAATATTTTTTGTAGTCCATACATTCACAGCATTGAGCAAAGATTCTTTATCATCAGAGATAGAGCAAACTAAACCAATACGATGTGCTTCATCAGCATTTATAATCTTACCGGTAAGTAGTAGTTCATCAGCATAAGACTGTCCGAGTTTCATTGGTAGAATCAATGATGCTGGCGGAGCAAAAACTGCCAAGGCTATCTCTGGTTGACCAAACTTTGCTGTGTTATCAGCAAAAATAAAATTACAACTCAAGGCAAGTTCCATACCGCCACCTAGACATTGCCCAGTAACTATTGCCATTGTTGGAATTGAGAGTTCTATCAATGTATAGAATAATTGATGAAACTGCTTAAGCATTTGAGAAACATTCTCTTTCGTATGCTCCTCAACAGAAGCACCAAAACTAAAATGTTTTCCTTCACCAATAAACTGGACTAACTTTACTTGTGGTTGATTCTTCAAGCTGTCTAAAACAGCTTGAAGTTCAGACATCATAGAAGAATCTAACACATTCCCTTTAGGAGAATTGAGTGCTATTCTTACAACTTGATTCTCAAAAAGATTTTCTTGTAAAATTTTATTAGACATCATAACCTACTTAGGTAAAATTGCGTTCAGCATTTCATCATCCCATGGATGACCATCGGCGAGCATAGTGCGAAGTTTAACAAAATCAATCTCGCGGTTTCCTCTTGGTCCTTCATTGAATGCTCTGAATCCGGCTTTTCCTTCAGTCATCATATTCAAGCCTAACCAATCACGACTTGTCTGGTGGTTTTGGTTCCAATGTTCTAATTTCTTTTTTCGAAGGGAATTTAGTGTTTTGGTAATACATCCTGGCATCATATACGTAAGTTTTGTAGAAAGATTGTTGACACAATCATCAAGTGGGGTTAAGTCAATCTCATTACTTTTGAGCATCTCTTTACCAACTCTTAAAGCATCACCCGACTTTGATTTGCCGTAAACAATTGCTCCAGTTTCATCAATCCATTTATCTGTTGTGACAAGAGGATTCCTAACAAACTTACCATCTACTTTTAACACAGGAACAACATCTGTAATAAGTCCAATATTTTTTGATTCGTATGCTGACCACATTTCACAAAGTGTACAACTTTGCATAGCTCTTTCAATTCCAACGAACAGATGTAAGAAATCAGTAGAACCCCCGTCTGGAGCTGAACCATGTTTTGGTCCTGCTTGTCCAAAGACTGCTAAATCAGATGCAACCGTAAAGTCGCATGCCATTCCAATTTCTTGCCCACCGGCAATACGCATTCCATTTACTCGACAAATAACAGGTTTGTCACATATTAGAATTGAAGTTATCATGTCATTGAACAGACGCATATATTGCATATACTCAAGAGGACGACCAGAATAATATTCTGCGTATTCTTTGGTGTTACCACCAGTACAAAACGCTTTATCACCAACAGCGGTAAAAACAACCGAGACAACTGAACGGTCATTGGATGCTTTTCTGAAGGCAAGGATAATTTCTTTCACAGCATTAGTTGTATACGAATTATACTGTGAAGGATTATTGAGATATATCCAAGCATTGAATAAACCATCAATGGTATTACCGTCATTTCCTAGAGCTGGAACAAGATCATATTTTATTTCTTTAAAATCTACTTCAACAATATTGTGGTTATTAAGTTCTGACATTTTTATATCCTTATAAAATATAATTTAAAATTATGTTAATTCAATTTTAAAAATCAGGTGTTAAAACTGATCTTTTCATAAATCTATGATTAAGTGTATCTTGAAAAACATCATTTATTTTTGACATAGGAAATGTTTGTATAAATGGTTTGAGCTTTAATTTACCATCTGCTGTAAGTTTAATAACATCAGCATATAGTTCTGGTTTACAACCCCAGGTACCTATAATTTTTCCATCAAAGGCCATTAGGTTACTCAAACGAACTTCCAGTTTATCAAGAGTAAAGCCTACAATAGACATTGTAGAAGCAATCCCCATGAGTACATAGGCAATTTCTTGTCCTGATTTTGTACCTGACATTTCGTAAATTTTCCACCCAAATGGTGAGGCACCCATCTCTTTACATTTTTCTTTTACTAGTTTTTTTATTGCTCTTACGTCAAGGTCTTTGATATTCAAAGTATTGGTAACACCAACTTCATTGAGCTGTTCAAGTTTCTCTTGAGATATATCTAAGGCTAAAACATTTCCGCCCAAGATTTGAGCAAGTTGGGCACCATAGATTCCAATACCGCCAACTCCAATAATGACACAAAAATCATCTTTTTGAAGTTCGCTTTTTACAATAACCTGATAAGGTGTTGAGACAGCATCGGCAATAACAGACAGTTCTGCTAGAGAATGATTTTCGAGTGCTTTTTCAGGAACAACAGAAAGGTATTTTGACGGTGCAACAATGTGACTGCTAAACCCACCATTAAAATCATTACCAGGCATTAGATCGGAAGAGCACACGTCTGAACTCCAGTCACACTGATATATCTCGTATGCCGTCTTCTGCTTGAAAAAAAAAAAAAAATAATACTTCTTTTCCTTTTTATTCTCTTTTTTTTTCTCTTCCCTGTTATCCTCCTATTAGCGCTGTTTTCGACTATTTACTATCAGCATACGACTC
>CAJVYT010000034.1 GCA_913009765.1 uncultured candidate division Zixibacteria bacterium | reverse complement strand
TTCTTTTTTTTTCTTTTTTTTTTTTTTTCAAGCAGAAGACGGCATACGAGATATATCAGTGTGACTGGAGTTCAGACGTGTGCTCTTCCGATCTCTCGCAATTCCTTATGGGGATTTTTTGTTATTTTGGTACTTATAGCGGCTCCTTTGTCACAGTTAGTAGCCGGAGTGTTAGTTGCTCCATCGGTTATTGTTTTGCAGGAAAGGTCTAAAACCGGTCGGATGAATTTACAAAACCCGTCAAACAGCCCCAAAGAAGTTTCTATTAGTTTCAGCTATGGAATTCCGGAATCTGACAGCTTAGGAAATGTAAGTATCTTTTTAAGAGATACTGCTGTTACCGACCCTCATTCTGCTTTAGGATGGATCAAAGCATTTCCGAGAAAACTAATTATACCGCCAAATGGTTCACAAGTTGTGCGGTTTATTGCCAGACCTCCAAAAGGTTTAGAAGACGGTGAGTACTGGGTAAGAGTTGTTGTGCAGTCGCAGGAAGGGGCAACATCAATCCCAACTGCCACAGATGCTGAGCAGATTACTACTAAACTGAATATGATTATGAGAACCGCAATCATGCTCAAATATCGTACCGGAGAATTAGTCGCTGCTGTTGAAGTAAAAGGTACCGAGATTAAAGTGAATGAATCATCTGTTGATGTTATCATTGATTTTGCCAACAAAGGAAATGTCTCTTATGTCGGACTGCTTGAATGCCGTTTGTTAGATGCAGATAATAAAGAAATTAGTAAAAATCATATCCAACTTGCTGTTTATAATGATTTAAAACGACGGGTAACTTTACCTATTACAGAGGGTAATTTCAAAAAACCTTATTCAGTTGCTGTTTCTGTTACGAATAAAGGAAGAAAAGATATCCCCAGCAATGAAATGGTTTTTGGTAATGATCTTTCTAAATTGATAAGTCTCAACGATTAAATAATTAGTAAGAGAGTACAATGAAAATTTTTACTAATCGGATAGCTCAATTATTGGCAATACTGTTTCTGTTTTTGCCAACAGAGATTACCGCACAGATATATCAGGCTCCTGAATTAGAACTTGAAGAAATTGTCATTTCTTTTGAAGTTCCCAAAGCGGTTGTCTCTGATATTTTTGTTATGTATGACGGTAATACTATCTATTTACCGTTGGTAAAAGTTTTTACTCTTTTAGATATTAATATCAAGGCTGACTTTTTGAAAAGAAAAATTGACGGTTTTTATCTCACAAAAGATAAGACGTTTGAATTTGATATGGCGAAAAACCAAATCAAAGTTTTTGGTGAAGAAATACCATATCTTGCCTCTAATTATTATTTTGGTGAAAATGATTTGTATATAAAACTTGATGCTTTTAATCAAATATTTAATCTCAAAGCAGATTTTGATTTTACTCTTTTACGGGTTTTTCTAAGACTTGATGAAAATTTTCCGGTTTATCAAAAGCTAAAACGAAAAATTGCCCGTGAGAAACTGGATAAAGCTGAAATTGCTTTAAAAGATGTGATAGATATTAATTATACCCGACAATATTTAAGCGGAGGTTCCTTAGACTGGGTTCTATCGACTAACCCTGTTGGCGGCAGTAATAAACATTATTATAACTTCCGTTTTGGCGGCATGGCTTTAGGGGGAGATTTACAAGTCAGTACCGGAGGAAGTTTTGGCGATGTAAACAGTTCTCTTTTTGAATCTGATCAGTTTAATTACAAATGGCATTATGCTTTTAATAAGAGTAAATATATTACACAGGCTGAAATCGGTGATGTCTCCGGTGGCGGTGCCTTGAGCAGAACTGTCAAAGGTGTCATGGTGACTAATCGACCGCAGGTGAGACGGAAATTCTTTCAAACTATTTTTATCAAAGATTTTATAGGACCTGACTGGGAAGTTGAGTTGTATGTTGATAATAAATTGACTGATTATATGAAGACCGGTTCAGGGGGGATGTATGAGTTTACGACTGATATCTTCTACGGTTCATCTGACATAGAATTGAAAATGTATGGTCCCAACGGTGAATATCAAACAAAGGAACATATTGCAAGAATACCTTATTCATTAATCCCTAAAGGAGAATTTGAATATGCCATTGCTTCCGGTGAAGGATTTGAAAACCAACTGAAGAAAAATTTTATACAGACGAATTCTTTATATGGTGTTACAAATAAAATAACAGTCGGAATAAGCAGTGAAATTCCGCTTGATTCTGATGAAAACTCAAAACCACTTTTTGGCTTTGATGCAACCTATCAAATTTTCAGTAATATGACATTTAATTCTGCCCTTATTCCTAATTATGTGAACAGAGCAAGATTAAATTATTCGTTTCCGTCGATATTAAATCTTAATATTGCATTTTCAAAATTTTATGAAAATCCGATAAAAAATCCTTTAGGAACAAATTATAATGTACAGTTTTCATTATCCTCTCCGTTGAAAATTTTCGGACAAAATGTCGGTCTGCGGTATAATATTTCTCATGACAGCTATGATTTGTCATCAGCAACAAATATGAACTATGGGTTCAATATCTCTGCTAATCCGATTTATTTCACATATATTGGACAGTACAAAATGAATAATTCATTTTTTCAATCTGAAAGCTCAATCGCCAGTCAAATACTTCTTTCAACAAATTTAATAAAATTTATCCGACCGCAATTTAGAGTCGATTATAATCACTCGACAGGCATACTTGAAAAATACGGAATCTTTTTTGCCAAAAGAATTTTTCGTACAAGTCAGTTAGGTTTTTCCTATGAACGAAACAATCAATCAAAAACAAATACCTTTTTGATAACGGTTAATTTGCTGAAACCATTTGCCGACTTTACCTCACGAGTGTCAAAAAATGATAAATCTGTCTCATATAATCAAATGCAAAAAGGTTCTATAAGGTATGATTCGCAAAATGGTTCTTTCCACTTTGATAGAAAAAATTCTATCGGTTTTGGAGCAGCTGTCGTAAAACCATTTTTAGATAATAACTACAACGGAGTGATGGACAATGGCGAAGAATATCTTGACGGTCTGAGGGCAAAAATCAAAGGTGCCAGAGTGAATATAACAGGCGGAACTACACAAAGAAAATATTTCTATAATAATTTACGCCCTTACGAAGAGTATACTGTTCAAATCGACAAGTATTCACTTGATGACCCGATGCTGAAGCCGACTCATGAAAATTACAAGGTGAAAATAAACCCTAATGTAGTCACCTCAATCAAAGTACCGATTGTAACTGCCAGTGAACTCAGTGGAAGAGTACAACGCAGACTGGGAGCTATCACTACGGGGCTTGGCGGGTTTAAAGTATTTGTTATGAATCTCTCAAAAGAAACTCTTATCGAACTACCTACATTTAACTCCGGTGATTTTTATTATCTCGGTCTTATTCCGGGTTCCTACCGAGTTTATCTTGATAAAAAAGAACTCGATAAATACGGTTATATTTCAGATCCTCCATATATAGATTTTGAAATTAAACCGATTGAGGGCGGTTCATTTATAGAAGATATTAATTTTATCTTATCCTCAAAATCTGCTGACGCACAAACTGAAAATTAATTCTGCTATTCAATTATTCAATCATTGACAATTTAAGATAACAAACACATTTTACAGCTATGAAATATTCAAAATTATTCAAGTCTGCCCAGCTTAAAAAAATAACAATGAAGAACCGCTTGGTTATGGCACCGATGACAACTTTTTCAGGCGAACTTGATGGTTCTTTTTCTAAGCAGGAAATAAAAATGCTCTCCGCACGGGCAGAAGACGGTATCGGAACGATAATAACTCCTGCCTGTTATTGCCATAAAAGCGGTCAAGCGTTTGAACGTCAGGTAGGGTGTGACAATGATTCTCTTTTAAGTTCGCTCTTGCGGACTTCTGAAGCTATTAACAAACATGGTGCTGTTTCGTTTTTACAAATTCATCATGGAGGCAACGCATCCAAAGAAATCTACACAAACCAAGCACCTCTTGCCCCCTCTGCCTGCAAAAATCGAACCGGCACATCAGAACTTCCCAAAGAGATGACTGAAGATGAGATTTGGATGATTATTGAATCGTTTGCCAAAGCATCCGGTCGTGCCAAAAAGGCAGGGTTTTCAGGTATTGAGCTGCATGGTGCCAACACATATTTACTCCAGCAGTTTTTCTCTCCTTTTACAAATAAAAGAACAGATAAGTGGGGCGGCAATGTTGTCCTGCCGGGGAGAAACAGACTTGAAAATCGCTCTCGGTTTTCAAGGGAGCTTCTCAAAGCTGTTCGTGCTGAAGTAGGTGAGAGCTATCCGATAGCATATCGTATTTCACCGGAGGAGTCCGACCCGCTGGGATACTCAACAAAAGATACAATCGATTTTTTGAAAATTATAGTTCCTTATGGAATTGATATTATCCACGTTTCTTCATGGGATTATCATAAAAATCTGAGAAACAATATTCCAAAAGGAACTAATCCTACCTATATGATAAAATCAGCTTTTCCCTATATGCCTGTTATAGGTGTGGGTGGAATTATGATGCCCCGACAGGCAGTTGAAGTCTTAGAACAGGGGATAGAATTTGTTGCGTTGGGGAAAGTTCTCCTGCTTGAAAAGGATTGGGTAGAAAAAGTTCTCAATGGTGAGTCTGATTCAATACGAACAAAAATTTGTTCAGAGCAGGAACGTCAAGAACTTGATATCCCCGATAGGATGAAAGAATACTCAAAAAGATTTTTTATCATTGAATAATCTATCGTAAATCAATGAATGTTTGTATCTCAGATTTTTTAAGTGATTTTGGAATTTCAAAATTTTCAATAAACTTGTTATGCAGCAGTTGTGTTGAAAGAATAGAGATAAACGACATATTATCTTTAAAGGAAAGATGTTTATCTGCCATCTTGGTGCATTTAGCAACCAAACGACTGACTGCTTTTGGATTAAAAAGTCCGGCGGTGTCTAATGATTTTTCAGAAAGAGTATCCTGTATATAAGATGGAGAGTCGTGTTGGACAAACGAATTTGAATCAGGTGCCATATATGGTTGTTTGACTCTTTCTGTGATTTCTTTAGGAAGCTCTTTTTCCATCGCTTTTTTGAGAATATATTTTTCGTTCAACCCAAAAATCTTATGTCCGGGGGGAATAGCTGCACAAAATTCGGCAAAGCGATGATCTAAAAACGGGAACCGTCCTTCAATTGAATTTGCGGTCAACATTCTGTCGCCCTGTGATGACAATATATATCCTGCCATAAGTGATTTTGCCTCTACATATTGTGCTTTTGATAGGTGATGCCAGTTTGCAAAATTATCAGGTAAATCAATACCAAAAGCATCAATGGCAGATGCGTTTTTTAAAGTTTCTTTGACATCTTGGGTAAAAAACATTTTTACTTTTGTAGTGGTGTTCATGCGGGGGATATGAGAAAAATAATACTTATCAATTTCTGAAAACCCTGATTTATAAAATTCTCCTAAATATGCACCGGTGTCAGCTTGAGAAACCGGAAGAGTTGGGTATAATTTGCGAAGAGCTACCGGTCTGAATTTTGAATTTGGAAATTTTGCCCAAAATTTTCTTATAAGCGTTTCTTTGAAAATATCATAGCCGCCTATTATTTCATCAGAACCCTCACCGGTCAACACAACTTTAAAATTGTTTTGCTTTACTAATCCTGATAACAGCATGAGAGGCGCAGGAGCGGTTCGGACAATCGGTTTTTCGGTATGATAAATTACAGTCGGAAAATTTTCGGCTATATCTTTATAATTACATTTTATGACATGATGATTAGTACCTAAAAAATCAGACATCTGAGTTTGGTATACCGACTCATCAAATGCCTTATCTTCAAAAGCGATAGAAAATGTTTCTACTTTTGTATCAGTGAAATTTTTAATCAAAGCAGTTGTCACAGCAGAATCAAGCCCGCCTGACAAGTACGCCCCAACAGGGACATCGGCTCGAAGTCTTAAACGGACAGAATCAACAAGTAGTGCGTGCATTTCTTCAGCCCACGAATCAACAGAACGGGTATAGTCAAATGTTTCGGGATAGTCAATTTCCCAGTATTTTTCTACTGTAATTTTCCCATCTTGGATAATTAAAGAATGTCCTGCCGCAAGCTCTGATATATTTTTAAACAGAGTTTTAGGTGGAGCTGTTGTCCACCACGTAAAAAGCTGGTCGAGTCCTTCTAAATCGATAGCTCTTTTTACAGATGGGTCACAAAAGATAGATTTTATTTCAGACCCAAAATATAATTTACCATTTTGCATAGTATAAAACAGAGGGCGTATACCAAAACGGTCACGGCTTAAAAAGAGTGACCCGTTTTTCTTGTCATAAAGGCAAAAGGCAAACTGCCCATTAAAATGTTTTACACAATCGCTGCCGTATTCTTCGTAGGCATGTACAATAACTTCGGTATCAGAATTTGTGCGGAATTTGTGTCCGGCTTTTTCAAGTTCGTTTCTGAGTTCTATATAGTTATAAATTTCACCGTTAAACACAATCCACACCGAATTATCTTCGTTGCTCAATGGTTGTGAACCGCCCGCCAAATCAATAATAGATAATCTGGCATGTCCCAAAACAGCTTTTTCATCAAAAAGAACACCATATTCATCAGGACCACGATGTTCAATAATCTTGATCATTTTGCTGATTAAGTCAACATTTGGTTCTGACTGTCCCTGTAATTGAAAAAAACCTGCTATTCCGCACATATAATTGAATGCTCTCTTATCAAATTATTAATTATTTTATGTTACATTAATATTGTCGGATTGTCAGGTAAAAAGTATATCCAAAAAAAACAGCTGAAATAAAAAAAATCAGCTTCTAAAATATCGAGATTATTTAGATTTTATTAATATAAAAAAGCGTATGTCTTTTATTAACATACGCTTTTAATGAATTTTCAAACTAATTATTGATAGTATGGATTTAACCCTGATGCATGATCGGTAGCATCCAACACTTCAGTAACTTCCGGTAATATCTGATGAATTGCTTTTGCAATACCTTGTTTAAGAGTTGCATTTGCCGATGAACAGCCCTGACAACCGCCACCCAAACGAACATAAACTTTGGTATCTTCAACATCGGCAAGTTCAACAAATCCGCCGTGAGAAGCAATCTGAGGATTTATTTCTTTCTCAAAAAGTTCTTCAATTTTATTTCTGATATCCTGCTCTGAAGGTTTCATTGTTTCGGCAGTGTCTGCTATAAGAGTAACACCTAAATTGATAGTATCACGAACTGCTTTACCAATTTGCTTTCCCAAAAGCGGCCATGGATCGCTGATTCTTTTTGCAATAGTTAGAGTGGAATCTGAAACCATGACTTGGCTGATACCATCAATAGCAAAAAGAGCTTCCAATAATGGAGAGCCTTTTGCCATGTCTATGGTACGGCAGTTACAGCTCTTACCTTCAAACAGGGGATAGTCGACAATAAATTTACATACTTGCGGATCTAAAGACGGTTCGCCGGTAATATTTATTTTTTTTTGTTCACCCATGATTATATCCTTTATCTAAATAGAAAACGAATCTTCTTTTTTCTCGCCAACACATGATGAACACTCACATAATGAACGCAGTTTTTCATATATATAAATACCGGTACTGTGTCCATCGGAAAAACCGATTGCCAGCCCATATCGTCCGACTTTATTAACCGAGCTTATTTTAATATCAAGCGGAACCGAACTGTCATCTAAAATTTTCTTACCGGTATCTTCATCTACACAGGAAGCACAGGGGCAATTGATACGCAAGTTGTAAGGAGAGTAAATTGCCTCATGTTTATCCGGCCAGACAATTACGAGCTTTCCATTTTTGTCAGTATCTATAGATGTAGGTTCTACTGCTAAAATATTTGCCAAATTATCATCTATCGATTTTTTGAAACTTTCGGTAAGAGCAAGTAATGCTTTTGCTGCCGGAGTATCTTTACTGTTTACCAAAACCGGTTTCCCGTTGTCACCCGCCATCATAATTTCTGGGTCTAAAGGAAGAGAACCTAAATATGGAATATTCATACTTTCAGACATTTCTTTTCCGCCGCCGCCTTTGAATACTTCGGTTAATTCACCACAATGACTGCAGGTAAAACCGCTCATGTTTTCAATAATGCCTACAATAGGAACTTTCACTTGTTCAAACATTTTGAGACCTTTTTTGGCAATACCCAAAGCAACCTGTTGAGGAGTAGTTACAATAACTGCACCGGTTAATGATGCCTGTTGGGCAAGGGTCAATTGTACATCACCGGTTCCCGGAGGTAAATCAATTAAAAGGTAATCCAGCTCACCCCACATAACCGAGTTGATAAACTGCTGAATCATTTTCATCGCCATCGGAGCCCGCCAAATAACAGGGGTGTCATCACCAACTAAAAGACCCATAGAAATAAAATCGACCCCATGATTTCTCTTCGGCTTTAACAAATTATTGATAACTTCCGGCTGCACATTGTCCGAACCGAACATTCCCGGCTGTGAGGGACCATAAATATCAGCATCCATAAGTCCTACTTTATGACCTGCTTGTGCTAAAGCTACAGCGAGGTTTGCTGAAACAGTTGATTTGCCGACACCGCCTTTACCGGAGGCAACAGCAATAATATTTTTAACACCGGAAAGACCGGGGCTGCTTTGTTTATCAAAAGGCGACTGATTTGTCATCTTCATGTATCCTTATATTTTATTACACAAACATCATTTATTGTTGGAATCTATTTAAACTTAAATTCCTATTACTAACTTGTAACATGTATACGAAAAAATTGTTCATTTCAAAGAGATATTTTTGTAAAAAAGTAGGTTAATCCTGCCTATCTTATTGACCTAAGTAAAAACTAATTGGTTATCGCTTTAAATAGACGCAAAAAGTTCTTACCTAAAATCTTTTGTATATCTTTTTTTGTATAATTTCGTCTTAATAGTTCTTTGGTAACTAACGGCATTTTCGATATATCACTAAGGTCTGTCGGGGTATATAGAATACCGTCAAAATCAGACCCAAGGGCGATATAGTCAGTCCCAATTAGATTTTTAATATAGTCGATATGGTCACAGACAGTTGCAATAGTCACAGCATACGGTTCTACTACTTTTTTCCATCTGTCATAAAATGGTTTAAATTGTTCTAAGGTCTTTTGATATTTTTCTTCATTTGTTTCTGAAGAATATGGCAGAATTGCTTTTTTGTATTCTTCTGCATTTTCTTTTAAAAATCTTTCAGAAGCATTATTAAGTTTTTCTGATAAAAACATAGGACAAAAATTTATCCCGACAACTCCGTCATTATCAGCCAGTGCTTTTAATTGTTTGTCATTTAAATTGCGGTCATGACTACACAAAGCATAAGCGTTGGAATGCGATGCAAGTATCGGCTGTGACGAATGAGCGATTACATCATTAAATGCTTTCACCGAAATATGTGAAACATCTAAAATTAATTTCTAAACTACTCTATTCCTAACTTTTTCATCTTTTTATACAGATGAGACCGTTCCAGTCCAAGTTCTTTAGCGGTTTTTGAAATATTTCCGTTGTGACGATTTATCGATGCTTCTATTTGTTTTTTCTCAAATTCCGAAACGGCATCTTTTAAATTTGTTATCTGAATTTTTGGAACATACGGAAGAATTTCTGTAATATCTTCTCTTGTTATATTTTCATTGTCACAATAAATATTTATTCTCTCCATAAGATTTTTTAACTCCCGTATGTTACCGGGGTAGTCAAATGCTTCCAAATAAAGTTTTGCTTCAGGTGTTAGTCTTTTTACCGCCGACTTCGTTTCATTGGCAAAATGCTGTAAAAAATATTCAGCAAGCAAAATAATATCATCTTTGCGTTCTCGAAGCGGAGGTATTTCAAATTTCACAACATTTAATCGATAAAGTAAATCCTCACGGAATTTATTCTCGGCGACCAACCGTAAAAGATCTTTGTTTGAGGCAGCGATAATATTGCATTCAATTTTCTGCTCTTTATCAGAACCGACAGGCATTATAGTTTTTGTTTCAATTGCCCGTAAAATTTTTGCTTGTGCTTCTTGAGGCATTTCGCTGATTTCATCTAAGAATATTGTCCCTTTATCAGCTTCTAAAAATTTACCTTTACGGGCTTTTGATGCACCGGTAAAAGCTCCGGCTGTATGTCCGAATAGTTCCGACTCAACCAGTTCCGATGGAAGTGCCGCACAATTTACCGCCACAAACGGACCGGATGAAAACTGACTGTGAGAATGTGTCATGTGAGCGACCAACTCTTTGCCGGTACCGTTTTCGCCGGAGATTAAAAAACGGGTTGTGCGTGGGGCGGACTTGGCAATGTCGGTTTTGAGTTTGAGAATATTTGGAGACTCTCCAATAAAAGAACCATACACCATCGTTGTAAGCCGTTTGTTTTCCGTTACAAGATTCTCTTTTTGCATAGCATTTTCTATAGTGATAAGAACCCTGTCTAACGACAAAGGTTTTTCAATAAAATCATAAGCACCAATTTTAATTGCATTGATAGCCGTTGTAATATCAGCATGACCGGAAATCATAACAATAAGCTGATTTGGATTCTCTGACAAAATTTTAGTAAGAAGCTGCACGCCGTTTCCGTCAGGAAGCAGAACATCTAAAAATATTATATCAAACCCTGCTTTATAAAACTGTCTGCCCTGCTCTAAATTTTCAGCAGTGACACATTCATGCGAACGGCGTTCTAATGCCGATTTTAACGATGACCTGATTTGTACTTCATCATCTATAACTAATACTCGTGCCATTATGTTATTGGCAAAGTAATGACAACTTCGCCACCTCCATTTTTTCTGTTTTGTAATGTCATCGTACCGTTATGGTCTAAAATAATCCGATGACAGATAACCAAACCTAATCCCGAACCGTTTTCTTTGGTTGTTTCAAAAGGCATAAACGAATTTTCTAGTTTTGTCTCTGAAAACCCCGGTCCGTTATCTGAAATAACTATTTTAATTTTGTTCTCTTCTTTAGTTATCGTTACAGTAACTGTTGCTCTGTCAATTGATTCAAATCCGTTTTTTATGAGATTAATAAAAAGCTGTGTCAATGTGTCTCTGTCCAGTTTGGTGGTGATATTTCCTGTTTCGTTGTTTATTGTCAACTTTGAATGTTCTATCTCTTTTAAATAGATCTTTTTTATAGAATCAATAAATTCAGAAAAATATACACTTTCTAATACCGATTGTTTCATACGGGCAAATGAGACAAACTCATCTAAGAGCAGTGTCATTCGTCTGACTTCTTTTTTTATCGTCGATGTTGTTTCGTCAAGAGTTTTATCAAATTCAGGAAGTTTTTCATAATATGAAGAACGTAAGTCATCCGCGGCAATTGAAATTGGTGTCAGTGGATTTTTTATCTCATGAACCAATTTTCTGCCGACTGTTTCCCATGCAGCAATCTTTTCAACAGTTGCAAGTTTTGATTGAGTTGTTTTTAATTTTGTCACCATCTCAGAAAATGAATCGGCAAGTTCTGAAAACTCACTTTTTTCATAAGCCATAACAGTTGTATCAAAATTTCCGTTAGCAACTTCTGCAAATGCCGATCGTAAATTATCTATCTCTTTTTTTGTCTTTCCGGTAAAATATAACCCAATCAGGATAGCTATTAAAATCATTACCATTGTAGTCCAAGAAATGATTTGAACTGTTTCTGTAAAGAATAGGCTGTTATTATCAAAAGGGAATTTTAGTGTGATGAGTATTTTTTCAGCAGAAGAATATAGAAGAACTGCTTGATAGCCGTTTTCATTTTTTAGGAGTTTATCAGTTACTTTCAAATTTGGTTGAACAGCAAATTTAATTGAAATAGAGGCATCACTTATGTTTTCAATAAGATAGGTTGTCGATTGGTCAATATATTTCCCGGCATACAAAAAACGTGCTGAATCTATTTCAGCAACATAGGTAAAGGCAGCGTGATTGCCTTGAGAATCTACTTCTTTAGTAAGAGTATTTTTATTTTTTAGTTTTTGAATATCAGAAATAGAACTTTTTAGATTTTTGTTTTTAGCCGTTGTACAAATCAAATCACCAGAATTATTGACTACATATAGAAAAGAGAGATTGTACTTTTGTAAAAACTCATTTGAGATTTCTTTCTGTTTGTTTTTAGTATAAAAATATTTTAAAAACAAACTGTCTTTGACAAGTTCCTGCACATTATAACGTATCCGACCTTGCTCAGATAATACAAAGGCATCAGCTTTTTTTAAAGATTTCTCAACTTTTTTTATCTGATATGATTCAATTTTACTTTCTGTAGAAAATTTGAGAATCGATAGAATTATAATTGGAGGAAGTACAGCAATGATAATAAATAATAATCGTAACTTAGAAGTGTAGTTCATAATAAATTTTCCAATATTATTTCTACTTTGTATACAAATATACTTTTTTTTAGATTCAGAAAAAAGGAAAAAATGACACACTTGTCTAAATAGGTTATTTATTATGCAATAATAAGAAACACAATAGGTTATAGGTATGTACCAAACGCTTGATGTGTCTAAAATGACACATAAATAAGAGATGTAAGTTATGCTGCATTATGTAAGCTATTGTGAAATAACACGTTAAAGGTTTTGGCATCTTCTTTGATATACAATAAAACAGAAACCGAAAAAAACCTCAAATCAAAGGAGTTTACCATGAAAAAACAAATCACAATCTTAATCGCATCGCTCACTATTTTTATTGTAGCATTTGGTGTAGTCGGATGCTCATCAGATGAATCAGAAAATAAAAGCAACCATGTTATTGCCGAAGTTTTGGATTCAGTTACAGAGTCTATTTCAAAAGATATCGCCAGTGCTGTTGTTGTAAGTGCTGGTAATCAAGATATAGAAAAAACACAGCCGACAGTTCAAGATGTTACACCATCAGATAACGTCCAAGGTTTTTCAGATTTTATTGTGCGAAATGGAAAAATATATGCGGTCGGTGACAACTCATTATATGTGTATGATATAAAAACAAAAACTCAGCAGATACATGCTGTTGAGGGAGAATTGAATACTGTAGCGTATTTTGACGGTTCTATTTATGTCGGTGGGGACCAACTATTAAAATTAAATGATACTACCTTAGAATTTGTGGATGATGAATTTGATGGTACTGTCACCGAATTATACACTTACGGTTTACAGCTCATGGTTGGTACTTCAAACGGGCTTTACCGAAGGGGAATTTTTGGTAAAGATAAACTTATGGATAATATCACGGTTTCAGCGATTACAGAAGATAACTCCGGTTTGTGGATTGGATCAAAGGGTGAGGGACTGTATCGCTGGGACGGTGAAAATTTCCAAAAACGTTTTCTTCGTCGGGATACGTCTCTTTTCGATTTTGTGAATACGATTGATTTTAAACACAACCATCTCTATGTCGGATGCGATAACGGGTTGTATGTATACGACGGTGGAAAATGGAAAACACTGACAACAGAAGATGGACTGCCTGACAATAATGTCAGAACTATAGATGCGACCAACTGGACTGTGTATATTGGAACCGATAAAGGTGTGGTTGGATACTTTGAAGAACAGCTGTCTCCGGTGAATACACTTGAAACCAAACAGGTGAACGCATTACAGGTAAGAGGGGTAAAACTCTTGGCAGCGACTGAATATGAAGGAATTCTTGAAAAAAATGGTAATGTACTCAAAACTATAATTCAGCCGATTAAGCTTGAAAATCTCCAAATATTATCATTAATCTACTAATACAGGCTAAAATCACTGTTTTTATGATATTTCTGTACATAAGTATTAGGAAAAACTCCCGATTTTTTGGGAGTTTTTTTTAAAATATAACTTGCCAAATATTTCAAATGTGTTAGATTTCTTTCCAATAAATGAATTTTTAATTTTGAGTATTAATTTTTTGAGATTTACAAACAACATATTAACATTAACACAATTATCAAATAATCATCCCGACAGAATTGTATTACATAACGACAAAATAGATATATCTATTTTTGTGCTCTGTCATGGAATTATTTAGAGGAGAATTAACATGTCAGAACGCGAACAAGGTACCGTAAAATGGTTCAACTCAGAAAAAGGGTATGGATTTGTCACAAGAGAAGATAATAGTGACATCTTTGTGCATTTTTCATCTATCTCTAAAGAAGGTTTCAAATCTTTAGATGAAGGTCAAAAAGTTGAATTTGCAGTTACAAATAGTGACCGCGGTTTGCAAGCTGTTGATGTAACACTTGCATAGTTTTACCTGATTCAAATTTAAAAAAGCGGAAATAAAATTTTCCGCTTTTTTTATATCTTCTTTTTACTTCCCTGATACATCTCATAATGCAGCAGTCGACATTCAATAGGACCGTTAAACATTTTGAGTTTCATTGACGGTTTTAACCCGACATGTTTTACAGCACCTAAATTTCCGCTAAAGATATACGCATCATAGCCGGCAAAATTTTGTTTGAGCGAATTACCAATCATTGAGTACAGAGAATCAATTGCAGCAACATCCAACCGTTCTCCATACGGCGGGTTTGTTAATAACATCCCCGGAGGTTTAGGCGGTAAATAATTTTCAAATCTTATTTTTTCAAAAGTAACTTTATTATTTATTTGAAGCCTCTTGGCATTATTGTTTGCTTTTTCAATAACATACTTATCTTTATCAGAACCATAAATTGGAAATTTCAAACCGGTTTTCACAGCTTTTTTTGCTTCAGCAATAACAGACTTAAAAAGATTGGAGTCATAGTTGTTCCATTTCATAAATGCAAATTTATTGCGGTACAAAGAGGGTGCCATATTTAAAGCAATCATTGCTGCCTCAAGAGGGATTGTCCCCGAACCGCACATCGGATCAACAAATGGACGGTCACCATTGTATCCGGTAAGCAGTAAAAGTCCCGCGGCAAGGTTTTCATTCATCGGAGCTTTGGAAAGCTCAACTCGGTAACCTCTTTTGTGCAAAGGAACACCGGATGAATCTAATGACACCGTAATTATATTTTTATTCACATGAATATTGATTTGTATATCGGGGTCTTTCGTATCAACAGATGGTCTTGCTCCGGTCTCTTCTCGGAACTGATCAACAATTGCATCTTTGGCAAGCTGTCCTGCGTACATCGAATTATCGAACACTCTTGAAAAATTAACCAAGGCATCAATTGCAAATGTTTGGTCATTGGAAAAAAGATCAAGCCAATGTATATCTCTTATATGTTCATAATACTCATCTTTTGAAGATATTGTGAATGTTGAAAGAGGAACCAATATACGACTGGCGGTACGAAGATGTATATTGGCTTTATATAAAAGTTCTTTATCTCCGGAAAATGTAACAACACGATTTTGTTTCTTTATTTCAAAAGCACCTAATTCCTGCAGTTCTTTTGCAAGTATATCTTCAAGTCCATAGATAGTTTTAGCAACCATTTGAACATGTTCATTTGTTTTTTTCTTTGTCATAACTATAAAGTATGAAATAAAAAGAAGTTTCCAAAGAAAAATAAAAAAAGCTGTTTGGTGTAATACCAAACAGCTTTTTAGATGATAGATATTGTAATTTATTTCATTAAAGTCATTTTCTTTACTGCGACATCATTGGCAGTAGTCAATTTATAGAGATATATACCCGAAGCAACTTTTGAGCCTCCTGCATTGGTGGCATCCCATTCAATAGCATGTGTTCCGGCAGACATTTGTTGATCAAGCAATGTTTTTACAACTTGACCTCTGACATTAATAATTTCAAGCGACACTTTTTGTGATGTTGGAATTGAAAAACTAATAGTCGTAGTCGGGTTAAACGGATTTGGATAGTTCTGAGCAAGTTCAAACCCTTCAGGAAGTTTACTGACTACTTTGGCAGCAGCATCTAAATCATCCGATTCAGAATCTGTACTATTGGCATCATCAGTTTTTATTTCAACAACTTTTTGGAGTACTATGCTATGAGCGACAGTATCTGTATCGCCAAAATCACCTTGCAGCATTTGGATATTTAGTCCCATATCTTCAAGTTGCTGGAGAGTTGCTTCATCATAGTCACCACCTGCCGGTAGAGTTATTACTTGTTCTTTCGGTGTTCCTGCATTCACAGTAATTGTTGTTGTGCCGTCGTCGTTTGTTTCAGCATTGATATTCATGGTGGAAGTACCGTCACCGTCTGAAAAGAAAAATGCATTAGTTGAAAGGTCAAAATCAAGAGAGTCACAATTGACAGAGTCAGAAACCCAAATCATAATTTCTGCTTCAAGCGAATCGCCTAATTTTTCAATTAAGATATTATGCATTTCACTTGAATCTGTAAAAAACAGAAAATCACCGTCGTTATCGCCGGAAGACATGTCAATAGTTATTTTCTTAAAAATATTACCCGACTCGGATTCAACCATTTCTTTAATTTCTTCTAATACTACAACATGATCAATCTCATTAAAGGCAGCCAAAACTAATTTGGCATCATCAGAAGATTTTAAATCAGAAATTTTAACATTACAGGTAGCTTCACATCCCGAAACATCAATGACGGCACCATCAATGCCGAGTTTTTCTAAAAGAGTTTGAATTTTACTTGAATCCAAGGCAAGGTTTTTATCTACACCCGCAAATGCCACTTCATAGCCGATAGTTTTGTTGTAACTAAAAGGTATGAGAATTGATAATAACAAAACGACAACGACAGTTGTTACACCGATTGTGAGTTTTGACTGTTTTTTTAACAGATTTGTAAAAGCTGCCATAAGATGGTTCTCCCTGAATTTTGAGCGATTTGCATCTGCTGCCTGTCTTTCGACTTGAGCTTTTAAAAGCCAATCTGTGACAACTTCTTCAGTATCATCAACAGCAGCTGCTTGAAAATCTAAACGAAGTAAGTTCTCTGCTGCTAAGAAAGAAGCACAGGCAGGACATTCGTTTAAATGATTTACAAGCGTCTGATCTTTTGCAATTTCTGAATTTTCAAAATGTTTTGATTTCAGTTTTTGCTTGGCTTGCCGGCAACGCATATTTCGTCCTCAGTTTCAAAAGTATTAATTGTTTTTTCTGTCTTAGATAAACGGATTTCTTTTGCCAATACATCTCGCATTTTTTCTCTTGCTCTTGAGAGACGAACTTTTATAGCCCCTTCTTTTTTTTCAAAAAGAGTCGCTATCTCAGCTATTGACCAGCCTTCAAGTTCAAACAGAGTGACCAATATACGGTCATCGGTTTTAAGGACTTTGAAAGCTTTTTCAAGTCTACGTCTTGCGGTGTAAAGTCCAATCGGGTTTTCACCGATCATTGATGTTTCCATTTCTTTAGTCAATGGCGAACTTTTTTTCCACCAGTTTGTGCGGACTTTGTTTTTAAATCTATTTACAATAATCCGATACAGCCATGGTTTAAAAGATGCTTCGTTTGCTAATTGTTTGATATTGACCAAAGCAGCTACCAATGAATCCTGATAGAGATCATCACCGTCCTCACGGTTCCCGATTAGTTTTCGGCAAAATGATCGAGCTTTGTTTTGCTCCGGTTCAACCAGTTTCCAGAACTCGTTCTGTTTTCCGTTCATCATACTTTAAGACACTTATCTTATGGTTTGGTAACAGTAATAATTAAATATAGCAATTTTTTACGGAATTTGCCAAAAAAGTTGGGATAAAGAGAGGTTTTTATGCTGAAAATACAGAAAACAGTAGGGCAGAACTCTTTAGCAGTTCCGCCAATGAAGCAATATTTTCTAGATGCGATTAACATGTTTGTAGTAAGTTTATTAGAAACAGTAGGGCGGAACTCTTTAGCAGTTCCGCCAATGAAGCAATATTTTCTAGATGCGATTAACATGTTTGTTGTAAGTTTATTAGAAACAGTAGGGCGGAACTCTTTAGTAGTTCCGCCAATGAAGAATGTGATTTCAAAATGCTCAAAAATATATTATATATTATTATGTCAATTTTAAAACGCTATTTCAAAGAGAGGCAGATTTATTTTGTAACGGGTATAACGTATAACAGAGAAAAACACTTAATTAACAATTATTATATTTTAGACAATGCAATAACTCAAATAATATCTGATATGGGAATTGAAATAATCGCTTTTTCTTTTTTATCTGACCATTTTCATTTAATTGTTAACCCACAACATCAAGAATTATCATCAATTATAAAGAAAATAAAACTGAAATATTCTTATCAATATAGAAAAAAACAAAATCTATATAGAAAAACACTTTGGCAACATAGATATTGGGATCATATTATAAGAGATGAGATAGATTTAAATAATCATATTAATTATATTCATTATAATCCTGTCAAACATGGTCTTGTCCGAAAACCTTTTGATTGGCAGTTTTCGTCAATCCACAAATATAAAGATGTATATTCTAATGACTGGGGTGTAAAAGATGAAATAAAGTTTGAAGATAATTTTGGAGAATAAAAATTAGCTTATTGCATTTGTATTTATAATATTATCCTATACGACATAATCGTAGGGCGGAACTCTTTAGCAGTTCCGCCAATGTAAAAATAGAACTATGGAGAATAAAAAATGGATATTATATTATTAAGTTTAAATGACTGGTTAACAAATATATTTGAATATATAGTTCGGTTCTTTCCGCCTGATATTAGAGGAGCTTTTGTAGGTGCAATTGCAGGTGCTTTAGCTGCTAATTGGGTAAGTCGAAGAACATTAAGAAGTGAGAGAGTAGGAAAGTGTTGGATTGACCACAGAAATTCACTTGTTGAAATACAGCCATTAATAAATGAGATAATTAATATTATTTCAAGTAATAGAACTTTATCAGAAAATATTATTGCTATTGAAATATTCGAGACAGGTTTCCCTCTTGTATGGGCTAAGCCTCATCAATTTCCTACCTATTTAAATAAATATTTTCCTTTTCAAAGACTATAGATCGGAAGAGCGTCGTGTAGGGAAAGAGTGTAGATCTCGGTGGTCGCCGTATCATTAAAAAAAAAAAAAAAAATAAAGAGAAAGAAAAAAAAAAAAAAAAGATGGAGAAAACGAAAGAACAGACACACTGAACGAA
>CAJVYT010000033.1 GCA_913009765.1 uncultured candidate division Zixibacteria bacterium | reverse complement strand
TCTTCCGATCTGTTCTCTCTCCTCCTTGTTGCTCTTCTATTGATTCTGAGTCAATCTTTATCTGCCCAAAGAGTATTTCCAATGCCGGATCCTGATGTAACCGACACTGAGGGAATTAATTCAGACATTCAATTATCAAGAGCAGAACTTCAAGCCGCTAACGATTACAAAGATATTATTTCAGACTTAGAATTTTTAATCCGCAACCATTTGAGTTATTTTGCTGACTATAAAAATTTTGAAGGACAAAAATATCAAAATCTGCTTTTAAAAATGCTTATCAAAATTGAAAAAGGCAGCTACTATATAGATGTAGATAAACTCTCAGAAAATTTATCTCAACTGACTTCATCTTTAAAAACAGAGGAAAAAACATTAAAAAAAGATAAATCGCTGAGAAAGTTATATAAAAATGTTCGGACTCTTCGATATGACTTGGAAAGAATTAAAGATGTTCTAAACGAAGATATAGAAGTTCAGCTTTCTGATTATACATCATCTCTGCCTACTATGAAATTATTTTTACTAAAAGAACGTCAAGATGAAAAACAGCAGGAAGATTACCAAATAAAGATGTACAAACTTCAGGAACAATTAAACGATGAAGTTAATAGTATTTTAGAGGCCGGGGAAAGTTTGCAAATAACCTTTGATGAAACCCAGATGCGGGAACTTCTTGAAACAGAAAAGTTGCAAAAAGAATTGGAGCAAATACTTGATTTTGTTTTTACAATAGATTTGCCTCAAAAGATGATTTCTATAAAAATTTCAACTGATTCACTTGAAAAAGAAATCTCAATTCCAGACAAACCCGCTCCTCCGTCACCTCCAGAAATCCCCCAAGATATATTTGATAATAGATATAGTGACAAAACAGTTTTATCCAATCAATATCAGGATTCTATTTTTGTAAAATCTTCAAGAATCCCTATTTTTATTAATAATTATCTTGGAGATATAAAAGTAGTGGGATGGGATAGAAACAAAGTTACGGCAGAATATTCTTATGAAGTCATTTCAGATAATAACAAAGATGCCAAAGATTTTTTAGAATCAGTTACCTTGGAATTAAAAGCAGACAAATCCGGCATACACATATCTTCAGAATTTCCGAGTTTGCACGATACTAAAATACAAGTCGCCAACAGTCAGATGCTGATATTCGTACCAAAAAGAAATACCTTAGATATTACAAACTCGTTTGGTACAACGGAAGTTTCAAAGATAAAAAACAATCTCACCCTCAGTACCAAAAATTCAGATATTATAGTTGAGAACATTTACGGAAATATTAATTCTACTGGTAAAAATGGCAGCTATTATTTCAATAATATTAACGGGAATATGAAAATAAAAAGTAACCGGGGAAAAGTAGTTGTAGAAAACTCAAACTCAAACCTTACAATTTCAAACACCCATGCTCCAATTTTAGTTTCAGATTGTCGGGGGAATTCTTCGTTAACAAATTCCGGTGAAATAACTGTTTTTAATCATATCGGTAATCTTGATATTAAAAATAAAAACGGTAAAACAACTATAAAATCTTTAACAGGAGCTTTAACTTTAGTAGGTTCCTTTAAGCCGTTTATCATTAGTTCTGTTGTTGGTTCTGTTAATATAAAAAATAAAAATTCATCTATTATGTTGTCAGAAATAGTAGGTAAAACGATTGTTAAAAATAAAAATGGGAATATTAAGGCACACAATATTCAAGGTACTATTGATTTTTCCAACTACGGCGGAGAAACTTATTTTGTCGCCAATAATTCTTTACGCGGCAGTTCTGTTATCCGTTCCGATTATGGTATGATAAATATTGTACTTCCTAAACAATCAAACATCTCTTTACAAGCATCAACTAACGGTGGTTCTATTTCAAATAGCTTCAATACAAAAATTGAAAAAAAAGATTTCTTAACAAGAACATCTGTTGCTTTAGGCAATAAATCAGAAAAACTGCAAGTCACCGGTACAAACGCAACAATTATTATAAAAGACAGCCAATAAAAAAAAACCGATCTCAGACCGGTTTTAAAATATTAGGAATAATTTTTAAATAACAATTAAGAAACGACTAAGTTTTTATCTTCCTGCTTGAGTTGCTCTAACGATTTTTTGATTTTCTTTTCAATATCTAAAATATATGTATCATCATGATATACTATAGTTTTAAATTTACTAAGATTTCTGAGTTCTTGTAAAACCATTTGAATAGTATCAACACCTGATATTATAATTTCTAAAGAAGTACCCATTTTATCTTTCTTATCAACAATGTCACCTTTTGAAAGGGATAATTCAAGTAATTGGGCTCTTCCGAGAATTGTAGCAACTGCATTATTGATATAATGATTAAATGTTGCGGTAATTGTATTCACAGCCTCAAGTGATACTTTTTCAATTTTAGCCTGAGTAACTTCCTGCTGCATTTTGGCATTTTCAGAAAGTAGATTCTCTACAGTCATGTACTGACGATAAAGCATTTTATTTGCTTCCATTAAAATTTCACTGGAAGAGCCAATTTCTATTTCCAAAAACTCCGCTTCATTTACAACTTGATTAAGAAGGTTTTTTTCAAGCTCTCTCATTTGCTCAACAGGGATTTTGAGATTTTTTCGTATTATTTCTTTCTGTTCAACATCATACGCTGAATCGTGACAGACAGTAAGAGTTGTGAATTTAGCAATTTTGTTCGCAAGAGCTACAATTTGCGGAAGCAGGAAATCTTTATCATCTTCATCTAAAGGAAAATTATTATGATGTTGACCTATTGCCCCTGTGATAACAGACGGGATATGCCACTGCTCTAATAAAAACTGTCCAACTCGGGCATGGTTTGTACTCCAGCTGTTTTCCTCAAGTTCTATAAGATGGTCGCCTGATTCGGCGAGATTCCAAATTGACTTGAATTTATCAGGAAATGATTTTTCTAATACTAAAAGTCCTATATCGTGTAAAATACCTGCAATAAAAGCTTCCTCCAGACGTGGATACCGAATAATTTCAGCTATCGACCGAGCAGCAACAGCTACTTCAAGAGAATGTCTCCAAAATCTGGTTCTTTCAATAGAAGTTTCCCAACCGTCAGTCATATCATAAATTGATGTCGAAAGTGTAAGTGCAGAAACCGCTCGAGTTCCTAAAGTCATAACTGCCTGAGAGAGGGTTGTAATTTCGCGTCCGGCTCCATAATACGGTGAGTTTACAATCCGAAGCATTTTTGCTGTTAAAGCAGGGTCACGTGAAATAACATTTGCCAAGTCGGTGGAATTTGAGTTCTCATCTTTTAAAATTCGCAAAACCTCTGTTAAGGTTTGCGGAAGAGATGTTAATTCTTTGTGATCTTCAATTATTTTGTTATAAATATCAGTATTCATGAGAAGTCCTTTTCTTACTTTAGAATATCGGTATGATACTGATTTAAATTAACAAAAATAGGCTAAATTGCGTTATTTTTAGAACTTTTCTTAAATTTTAATTTTGAAATTCGTTTTTTATTTTGGCTGTTTGAATAGCTGACTGTATTTTTAAGAATGACAGTCTATCAAAATCAGATGTAGTTATCATATGTTGATAACCACATAAATTTGAAGAATCAGCCTCAATCAGTGCTAAAGCTGTATACAGTTTTAAATCACCCGATGAGTTTAGAAAAGTTTGGTATAATATATCAATTGCTTGGTCAGTTGCGATTTTACCTAATATGGAACATCCTAATGAACGGACAAAGCTATTCTCAGAATTCAGAGAATCACCAAGAGATTCAGAAACATACGATGAATCAAGCTTTAAAAGAGCTTCAGCCGCTGACATTCTTGCTCCGTAAAATTCATCACCTAATTGATGAATAAGCGGAGAGACAGATTCTAAAATATGCATTTTCCCCGATGATACCGCTGCCGCTTTTCGCACTTGACCAATGGTATCATCAAATGACATCAAAATAATATCATCAGCTTTGTTGTCCGCAATATCACCTAAGGCACCAACTGCTTGATCTCGTACCTGCCACCTTGAATGGCTGCTTACAGCTATCAAAGCATCAACCGCCGATGAGTCTTTTATATCACCTAAAGCCCAACAGACCCGCTGTACAATAAGTCCGTTTGGATTTTTTAAAGATGTAATCAAATAAGGGACTGCATCAGAACCTATTTTTTTAAAGATATTTACAATAGTTAGTCTTTCACGGGCTGATTTTGTATCCAGTTTATCAACTAAGATAGGAACGATATCTTTGCCTAAATTTGCGAGTTCTTCAATTGTCGGTTTTACTAAATCACGATATTTAAGTTCACCGGATGATGCAATTACAAACAGGGAATCGACCTGTTTTTTCAAAGATGATTGAGCAAAAAGATTCCCGGAGAAGAACAGACTTATAAGAAGTATCAGGAGAAAAAATTTATTTTTCATTTGATACCTCGGATGAATCTTTTATAATTGTTTCAATATCCATTCCCCCACCCCATTTGGAATTTGTTTTCCAGTAGAAATTATCTTGACCGTTTCCGAAGTATTGGTCTTTTCCGCTTAAATCAATAAACAAACCTATAGAGCCAAAATCACGACGAGGGTTGCCGTAGCCCTGGGTATTTTTTTTATTTTTAATAAAGTACCTGTCATCACCTTCATTATCAATAAGCACTCCGGCACCATTGGCAGAACCCGCTCCTTGTGATAAATCGGTTGCGGTATAGGTATCATTGCCGTGACGGTCTAAAATTAGCCCGAAGGAGTAATCATGCCCAACACCCTGCATGAGACCTTTGCCGAAATAAACATCGTTGCCGTACTCATCGATAAGTCCGCCTAAAGTCATGTGTGTTCCGCATCCCTGCCCATACTGAAAACAGTTATAATTGTCATTACCGGTTGAGTCATAGATGACCCCCAAAGACCACCAGTAGCTGGCAGCTTGAGCAAATATATCGGAGTAGTAAGTATCATTACCTTCTATATCAACAATAGCTCCTATACCCCCTGAGGCATACGGACGGAGTCCGTAACCGAATCCTTGTGAAAGAGAAAGATAGTGGTCATCGTAACGAAGAATATCTTTATACTTCCCCCCCGCATAATAAGAATCGGCTCCATTGAGTTCAAAAATTGCACCAAGCCCCTCAATAAATCCAAACCCTTGAGAGTACAAAGCGGCATTATATATATCCCGACCACTTTCATCAATGAGCAGTCCTAACCCAAATGAGCCGGCACCCTGAACATGGGTATCGCCGTCATAGCGGTCATCACCTGAAACATCGTAGAGCATGCCCATACCAAAGAAACCTGAACCGATAGAAAATGATTTAGCGTCGTATCTGTCATTTCCATCAAAATCAAATAGAAGCCCAACTGAAAGACATCCTGAACCAAGAGTAAAATCTGTCTGAGAACGGTAGGTGTCATTACCGCTTAAATCTATTATTATCACCCCATGAGGGTTGTCAGGGTCATAAGAGAGGTCGTAGACATCATCACCGCCAAAGTCTAAAATAAACTTGTAATCACCCGAATAATAATCATTACCTGTTCCGCCGATTTTCCAACCGGACTGACGTCCGAGATAGGCATTTAAATCAGCATTATCCGGAAGATAGATGGCATCAGAGAGAATTTTTGAGGATGAAACAGTTTTTGATTTTAAGAGTTGTCTGAGATTATTTATCTCAAGCATCAATTCTTTAACTGAAGAAATACCGGCATCAATAATTGGGTCTTTATCTATCTTACTGGCGAATTTGATAAACTGCTCAATGTATGCTTCTTCAACTTTATCCAAAGAGTCCATTGCTTCAACAGATAGAAATTCATCTTCTACCCGTTGGACTAATAATTCTTTAAACTGATGGGTAAGAAATTTCTTTTCATCTTTTGTCAGAAAGGCAAGAGATTTGTCTATTGAACGAGGAAATACAACATCAAGATAGACAGCAGCTCTGGTTAAAAGTTGATTAAGAGTCATGTCGGTATAATAAAGATTATAGTTTTTTTGGATTTCTGAAATATCGGCAAAATATGCTTTTTCACGGTTTGTTTGATTTTCTTTTTTTAAATCTTGAAAAAGATATGAGGCAACTAATCCGGGTTGTTTTTTGACAAAACTATTTTTGAGATTTTCAATATAATTTATCATACCAAGAGGCTGCTGCATGAGATCTGTAACTATTTGAAGTCTGAATGAATCCGGTTCGGTATAATCTGCTCGGAATGAAATATCTGATGGTTTTAAGGACAGGTATTCAGTAAGGTGATTTAGACCAAATTGTTCCGGTTTTTCAGTTTCCTGAGCCGTTACAGAGATTGTCAACAGAAAGAAAATAATGACTGTCATATTTTTCATAGGCTTAGTATAAGTTGTCTTTCTATATAGAATCAACAAATTTTCTTAAGTATGATAGAATTTCAATCTATTATTTATATATTATCGGAAATTCATAACTGAAAATTCAGTTAAATTAATTACTATTAGATGATTAGCTGGCTTTCCCTACCTGCCAAGGAGGCTCAAGAAACTGTTATAACAATCATCTATTTATATAATCGGATTATAAATTCCAAAAAAATTACAATAAAAAAACCCGCCGAAGCGGGTTTTGATAATTCTTTAACTTAGACTACAATTAGGTAGTTACATCGTTAATTGTATTTGTCAATGCACCTGTTTGATCAATGGTCCAAGTATCAACAGTAGCATCATCATCTAAATCAGCTGTAGCTGTACAGGTAAAGGTATTAGCGGCTGCAACTATTGTATAAGAATATAAAGCACCAGCCATAATTTCTACACCAATTTGCGGGAAAGAACCAAGAGCAGTAGCTGTAACTCCATTGTCACCATAAGCATTAGATATATCGCCTTGACGGAATGTACGCTCCATTGTATAAACTTGTTTTAAAAGCTGTTTGGCTTCTGACTGTTTTGATTTTGTTGTAGCTTGCATAAAACGTGGGATAGCTAAAGCAGCTAAGATACCAATGATGACAACAACGATCATCAATTCGATAAGTGTAAAACCTTTTTCACGATTGTGGAACTTTGAGAACATATGAACCTCCTACAGGTCTTGTTCGTTAAACGGTTTTCAGTTTCGTTATTTGTTATTATTATCGGCAAGTAGCGTGCCTTTCTTCCGCCCAAATTTTGAACAGATTGCACTCTCGTTTTTTATCGGTAAATGATGTTTTTAAGGAACTATGAGAGGTATAGGAAGAACCCAATACTTTTAGTTATTTTTTTCTATTTTAAATAATTGCATTTTGCTAAAAATTGTGGCAGATTGCGAAAGAAAAATAATATAAGCAACAAGTCCTAATAAATTCAATGTAATTATAATTTGCAGAATCATTGAGGGTTCTGTCTTATGAATACTGCCTGTTGTCGGACAAGAATGTCAGACCTATCGAAGAATACTCGGAGATATTCAACCTATAAAAGAATATAACTGCAATAAAAAAACCTGCCGGAGAGCAGGTTCTTTTACGGTATGAAAAAGGTATAATTTTATAAATCAAGCACCTACATCATTAACTGTATTTAATAATGCACCGGTTTGATCTATTGTCCAAGTATCAATAGTAGCATCATCATCGATATTTCCGGTAGCAGTGCATGTAAAAGTATTATTGGCAGCAGCGATAGAAAATGAATATCGGCAGCTGCTCATTATTTCAATCCAGAGTTCAGCAAATGCCTGAGGATTCGCTGAAGATGCGGCAGCCACAGGTTGATAATAGGAGTTCGCTGCTGATTGTTGACGGTAAGTACGCTGATTAACATAAACCTGCTTCATTATTAGCTTTACTTCGGATTGTTTTGCTTTGGTAGAGGCTTCCATAAACCGCGGAATTGCCATTGCCGCAAGTATACCTATGATAACAACAACTATCATAAGTTCAATTAGTGTAAATCCGTTTTCACTTTTTGCTCTATACATATAAACCCTTTCGGTATATTTTCTCATCTGTCTAATACTTTTGCAATTTATGTTCCATTGTTCTGTTCAAAATTAAAACAGATTTTATTATTCGTCATTATCTTTATTTTGTAAATCTTTTAAAGAGTATCTCTCTATTTTTCTATATAATGTAGAGGTATTAATACCAAGTATTTTAGCTGCTTGTCGTTTTTTCCCGCCTGTTTGACTCATAACAAAATGAATATATGCTTTTTCCATTGATTCAAGAGTAGGATTTAACGGTTCTGTTTCGGTAACAATAGTTTGTGTTTTTGCTCTTGTGAGTTTTTCGGGAAAATCTGAAAGTCCAAGTTCATCCGTTCTATTTAAAAGAACAGCTCTTTCAATAGTATTTTCCAGTTCTCGTACATTCCCCGGCCATTGATATGATAATAAAATATCCGACGCCTCTTTTGTTATTACTTTTATTTTTGTAGATATCTTTTCTGAAAATTTCTTAATAAAGAAATCGACCAACAAAAGAATATCTTCTTTTCTTTCTCTAAGCGGCGGAATATCAATGGGAATTACATTAAGGCGGTAAAACAAATCTTCACGAAACCGCCCTTGTTTGACATCATCCTCTAATTGTGCATTCGTTGCCGCAATAAGCCGAACATCAACACAAATAGGGCTTGTCCCGCCAACCGGTGTAATATGTTTATCTTCGAGTACTCGCAGAAGCTTCACCTGAATTGCAAGCGATGTATTCCCGATTTCATCTAAAAAGAGCGTACCGCCGTCGGCAACCTTGAAAAGCCCGTCTTTATCTTTTATGGCACCTGTGAAAGATCCCTTTTTATGTCCAAAAAGTTCTGATTCAAGCAGATTCTCAGGAATAGCTCCGCAATTAATAGTTACAAATGGAGCATGACATCGAGGGGATAAATGATGAATCGCTTTTGAAATTAAGTCTTTCCCTGTCCCTGATTCTCCCAGCACTAAAACAGTCGAATCTGATGATGCAACTCGGGTTGCAAGTTTCTTGAGTTTTACTATTGGTTCTGAATTTCCAATAAAATTACTAAACGAATTATCTTCTTGAAGCTGTTTTTTTAACACTTTGTTTTCAGAAACAAGTTGTTTTCTGTTGATAGACTTTTCAATAGTAAGTTTTATTTCATCAACCTTAAAAGGCTTGGTAATATAATCAGCAGCACCAAGTTTCATTGCCTCAATAGCAGAATCAACTGTTGCAAAAGCAGTCATGACAATAAAATCCTGCTCGGATTTAAACGATTTGACTTCCTGCAAAACATCCAAACCGGTCATCCCGGGCATATTCATATCTGAAATAACAAGGTCATAATTATTTTCTTTCAGTAAATCAACGGCAGAAAAACCATCACAAGCAGTTTCTACATCATAGCCTTCTTTTTTGAGCATAATCTCAAGAAAGTTGCACATAGAATCTTCATCGTCGATAACCAAAATTTTAGCAGGCATATTTATCCTTTGAAGCTGTTTTTGTCATGTAAAATATATCATTAGTATTTTCGGCAGGTAGCTAATTCGCTTGATAATAAAGCTAAAATCTGCTCAAGGATTGAGCAGGTATCTAAGATAGCTTTCTTTTGTAGAATAAATTAAATTGAATTTACAAACTTGTTCTCTTTAATTATTAGCATATATTGAGACCTAAAAGAAAAGGAGCAGCAATTTGGAAAAATATTCCCCGCGAGAAAGAATTGAAATGATAATAGCCGGTGAAAAACCGGATAGATATGCGGCGTCATTTTGGAGACATTTTTTTCATCTGGAAAACAATGCTCAAGGAACTGCCGATGCTATGCTTTATTTTCAAAAAGAATTCAAATGGGATTTTATGAAAATAAACCCAAGAGCTGATTTTCATATTGAAGATTACGGGTTCACCCACATATTTTCAACCGATGAATTCACTAAACATACGAAAACTCATTTTCCGATTTCAAATATTGATGATTGGAAAAAAATCAAAGAAATTGATATTCGTTCAAAAGCACTTGATGAACATCTCCAGATGGTCTCGTTAATTAGAAAAGGCTCAGACAAAGAACTTCCGATATTGATGACTATCTTCTCCCCTGTTGCAATTGCCGGACGAATGGTTTCCGACAGAGCAATTATGGCAGAACATATTAAAACAAACCCGGAAATTGTCTTTGAAGCAGTTACAAACATTGGTCGTACATTTGAAAAATATATAACCGAACTTCGCAACGCCGGAGCCGATGGAATTTTTTATGCGACTACCCAATGGGCAACAACGAATCTTATCAACTGGGATGAGTATCAAAAATTCGGACTGCCTTTTGATTTACAGCTTTTAAAAGCTGCCGGTGATGATGCTCTGAATGTTTTTCATATCTGTTCATCAAACAATTACTTAAAAAATATTATGGAACATGATTTTAATGCCCAGATTATCAATTGGGAAACTGATGATCCGACAAATATGCCTTTGGATATTGGTTTAAAAACATATCCGAATAAAGTTATTTTAGGCGGTGTAGACCATAATGGGTGGCTTTTACACTCTCATCCTGATGAAGTAAAATATAAAATTGATGAATTGAAAGAAAAAGCCGATTCATCGCGATTAATCATTGGTCCGGGATGTGCTGTTGACCCAAAAGTTTCTTTTGATAACTACCGAGCTATACGGAATAATTTATGAACGAAAAAAGAGAGAATTTAATTGTTGAGATAAAGCAAGCCGTTGCAAATTTAAAAACTATAAACGATGTGCTGCAAGTGTCAATAAAAATGATTGACAGTTTTTCTGACGGATATAACTGGACAGGTTATTACATGCTGCATGGTGAACACCTTGAAGTTGGTCCATACATTGGTGCTGAAACTCCTCATACAAAGATTGAATTAAACTCCGGTATCTGCGGAGCGGCAGTATCACAACAGAAATCTATTGTTGTTGATGATGTTCATGCTGACCCTCGGTTTTTAGCCTGTTCAATATCTACAAAATCTGAAATTGTCATACCTCTCATGGATGGTGATAATTGTTTAGGCGAGATTGATATAGATTCTAACAAACCGGCTTTTTTCACAAAAGATGATAAATTCATGCTTGAACAAATCGCTGATATAGTTGTCTCAAAACTTAAATCATTGTCTAAATAAATACTATAACCTTTTCTAAAGGGCTTGTTGTAAAACATCTAAATTCGGAACATACTTCGACTCCGCTCAGTATGACAAATTGTAAGTTGTTGTCTTTCAAATCACCCTGAGCGGAGTCGAAGGGTCTTGAAAGACAAACAGGACTTTTTCTACAAGCCCTAAAGCATCTTCTTTTTGCTCCGATATTTTATATTATATAGACAGAAAGGGTCTGATGCATTCAAATATACATAAACATAAAGGTTTTACTCTCATTGAGGTAATATCTGTTATTTTGATAATTGGGATTTTAGCGGCTATTGCTATTCCACGGTTTATAGAATTACGAGATGAAGCCGAAAAATCATCGGTACAAGCAACTATCAGTTCATTGGAATCCGCCCTTTATATATATTCTGCAAAAAAATTTGTAAATGGTGACCGTCCTAAAGTACACAACCCCTTTGATGATTTATCAACAATCCCTATAAATTATAACGGAGTACAAACTCCTATAACTTCTGAAAACACTCCGGTTTCAACTTGGTCATATCAGCGTGAGCGGGACTGGCTGGTCTATCATCCTAAAAGTGCCATTGACGGAGGCTGGAAGAATGACGAAATCAGCTATATAGTGTACCAAGTAGAAATAGTTACAGATGAAGCAGACACCGTCGGTATGAGAATTTCACAATCCCCCTTTTACACCTATTCTTGGAAATAGTTTTTTCTTGATTTCAATTTAATTACATATTGTATTTTACATAACGTGATAATAAGGAGATACTATGTTTTTAGGTGTATTAATTTTGCTGATGGGTATTGTAATGTTGTTAGAACAATTTGGTATTATTCGAGGTGATTTCGGTGATTTTATTGTTCCAATTGCTTTGGTAGCACTGGGTGCATCAATGATTTTTGACAAAAAGAAACGTAAATATTAAATGACAGAATCAAAATTTTATTTTAATCCGAATGAAAAAGGACTTTCTGTCTTTTTAGGGTCATCAGAATCAAAACTGATGGAAATAGCATGGGAGCAGAAAGAAATTTCTGTAAAAACAGCTCTATTTTACTATCCTGACAATAACAAACCGGCATATACAACAGTTATGACAATACTCAGTCGACTTGCCGATAAAAATCTACTGCAAAAGAAAAAATCAGGAAGGTCATTTTTGTATACAACAACATCAACAAAAAATGAATTTATCAAAGAAAGAATTGCAAAGATAAAATCCTGTCTCAAGCAATTTTAGATAACCAATTTTTCCTGTTGACCGACATAAACATTATGAGAAAATATTTTTTATTACTTATAATAATTTTTGTGCATAGTAGTTTATCAGCCTCTGAGATTGTAGATTTAGGCGGCGAAATTCGTATTCCTCTCCCTGAAAACTGGCAGGTCTCAAGTGACAGTGGGCAGTTTCCGTTTCAAATTATCAATCAAGCTCAGACAGCAGAACTCTTAATTTATAAGTCAATTATTGCAAAAGATGGTGCTATCAAAAACAAAAGCGAACTCAAATCATCTGTTGATGTTATTATTGAAAATATTGTTCTCTCGCTCCCTGAGGCAAAGTTATTATCAAGTACCGGTAAAATTGATGAGAACAGGGCAATATTTTCGCTTGAATTTGTATCGTCCGACACTACAACAACCGGACAGATTTTTCATCGCCTTAACGGTTTACTCTATGGTCATCCAAACGGTGAGCAGATACTTTTCACGCTTTGGGGAAAAACGAACAGTGCAGCGAAAGATATTTTGCACAATGAAATTTTATTTATGCAAGATAATTTTTCTTATTATGGTGAATCAAACATTTCTTTTATGGATGAGGAGAAAACTATTGATTGGAAATTATTTTTTATAGTTTTATTTATTTTAGTAGTTGTACTTCTTGTCTTTAAAAAATATAAGTCTTCTGACAGTATTCAATATTCAGACGATTCACATTTTTGGCGATGCTCATGCGGACGACAGAATCATAACAGCCATGTAACGTGTAAACGGTGCGGTCAGAAAAAAGAATTCAAAGAGTCGGTTTAGGAAACTCTTCAAGCTCAATTAACACACCATTTATATCTTTTGGATGCACAAATGCAATTTTATTACCTTCAGCACCAATTCGGGGAGTTTCGTCAATAAGCCGAATACCTGCTTTTTTTAATTCGGCAAGTTTTAGTGCAATATCTTCAACATAGATACAAATATGATGCAGCCCTTCCCCTTTAGTATCAAGATACTTGGCTATCGGAGAATCATCGGTTGTAGGTGTTACCAATTCAACTCTGGCTCCACCACCGCAGCACCCTCCTTTAAAAATCGCTGCTTTAACTTTTTGTTCAGTAACAATATGTATATCCGGTTTTCTTTCATCTAAAAGTAAAGAATATTTTGCTAAGGCTTTCTCAAAATCTTTTACAGCGATTCCAATATGAGAGATAAGAGGGATATCCATTATTCATCTTCCCATTTTGATGCTTCTTCTGCCTGTCGAATGAGATCTTCATATTCAACTTGATTTTTGATAACAGAAACTGTCGGCTTTATCCATCTGTTATTGTGATAGTAAACAACCAATTTTTGTTCGGTTAATTCTTTCACTGAACCATCCTGAAGTTCTACATTAATAGTCACCCACACTGATGCAGAGTCATGGGCAAACATTTCTAAAGAATCAACAGCCAAATTGGTAACACTTCCGGGAGGACGCTGAGTTATCTGACCAAAAGTAAGGTATTCATCAAATGATGTTTCATCGGTAAGATAGGCAAATTCATTTTCATACAGACCAGAGTTATCATGTAACCGTAAACGTTCCATAGCTTCAGCAAGGGACGCTTCTATTGTATCTTTAACAGTTAGAGGCTCTTTTTGCATTGATGTAGAATCAACTGTAATTTGTTGGTTGTCAGTACTCTCATTCTTAGAATCGTCAGAACATCCGTAAAAAATAAATAATACAGATAATGAGAGAAATATAAAACTTTGTCTTTTAAAGATGTTTTTCATGATATTCACCCCATACTTCACGTAATACATGTGCTATTTCTCCAACCGTTGCATAATTTTCAACTGCTTCTATAACATTAGGTACAATGTTAATATTGCTGTTGGCGGTTTCTTTGAGTTTTCTTAACAGTTCGTTTACTTTTTTATTATCTCGTCGTGCTTTTAAAGCTTTGAGTTTTTTTACTTGGTCTTTTTCTAAATTCGGATCAACTTTTAAAATAT
Source organism: uncultured candidate division Zixibacteria bacterium (assembly GCA_913009765.1). The sequence continues at coordinate 4,829 of CAJVYT010000033.1, read as the reverse complement.
CAGGAATTTGCGGTGAGCTTGTTTTAAATCTATTCACACCAACAACTGTTATATCATTTGCTTCAATATCCTTTTGATAGATATATGCCGAACGGGCAATTTCGTCACGAAAGAATCCGGTTTCGACACATGAAACTGAGCCGCCTTTTTCTTCAATTTCATCTAAGAGTTTTTGAATTTTATGTTCAAGTTCTTTAGAAAGATATTCCATATAATATGAGCCGGCAAGTGGGTCGGCAGTATCAGCTACACCATTTTCATAAGCTAGAACCTGCTGGGTACGAAGTGCAATCTCGGCTGATTTTTCTGTTGGAAGCCCTAACGCCTCATCAAAAGAATTTGTATGTAGTGACTGAGTACCTCCTAACACAGCCGCAAGTGCCTGCATAGTTGTGCGGATAATATTATTTTCAGGTTGTTGTGCTGTGAGAGTGGAACCGCCTGTTTGAGTATGAAACCGAAGAAGCATTGCTTTTGGATTTGTTGCCTTAAATTTATTTTTCATAATGTTTGCCCAGAATTTTCGGGCAAGGCGGAACTTGGCAACCTCTTCAAATAAATTTGAATGTGATGCAAAGAAGAATGAAAGTCTTGGAGCAAATTCGTTGACATCAAGTCCGGCATTTATTGCCGCCTGTACATACGCAATACCGTTTGATAATGTAAAAGCAACTTCCTGTGCGGCGGTTGAACCTGCCTCACGAATATGATAGCCTGAAATTGAGATAGTATTAAACTTGGGAAGGTTCTCTTTGGCGTAGTCAAAAATATCAGTGATGATTCTCATAGACGGTGCCGGCGGATAAATATAGGTTCCCCGAGCGATAAATTCTTTTAAAATATCATTCTGAATTGTTCCCATCAGTTTATCTTGAGGCACTCCCTGACGTTTTCCTGCTGATATATATAAAGCTAATAAAATAACAGCAGTTGAATTAATTGTCATAGAAGTAGATACTTTATCAAGGGGGATACCGTCGAAAAGTGTTTCCATATCTTCCAAAGAATCAATCGCAACTCCGGTACGTCCGACTTCACCCATTGCCATCGGATGATCAGAGTCATACCCGATTTGTGTTGCCAAATCAAAGGCAACCGATAGTCCGGTCTGCCCTTGTTCAAGTAGATATTTATATCGTTTATTTGATTCTGCCGCTGTTCCGAAACCTGCATACTGACGCATTGTCCAGTATCTGCTGCGATACATGGTCGGTTGCACACCTCGTGTATAAGGATATTCACCCGGCAGAGACTGTTGTTCCAGATATGTATCCGCTCCCGATACATCAGCAGGGGTGTATAGTCTCTTCACAGGTATCCCTGAAGTAGTTTCAAATTCTGCTTTCATCTCCGGGAACCGTGCAATTGTTTTTGCAACTGCGCTTTCTTCCCAGTCCTTTTTTTGTATCTCAATTTTTTCCCTGTTTGAATCTGTCATCAATATCTCCGTTTTCGAATTCGGTCCACCGAGAGCCCCTTGGCAATAATGCGGTTTCCCTCCACCGTCACTTCAGAGGCCGTCTCGTAGGGAGCGTAGCAATTGGCGCAAATGTCGATGGCCTCAAAGCGGCCTTGCTTGTGGCACCGTCTGGCTTCTTTGAACTGAGCACTAAACCAGATTTCTCGAATCGTCTTTTCGTTGACGTTGCCCATAATGTGATGCTCGTGCCAGTCATCGCAACACAGGCACAGGTTCCCGTCAGCGCCGATGGCCGCGTCTTCGAAAGGTTTGCGACAGGCTCTCCTCGGCTTTCCATTGGGGTGAAATCCTTTAATCATTCTGCCGGTAAGGTCGCGTTCTTTAATGATGAGGACCTCATCCACAATGCCACTCCAATACTGGACGAAAGGCTCCAGATCGCCGTCGTATTTGGGCATAGATACTCGTTGCACTATCACTTTAGGGAAAAGTGAGTGGCGGTCATTTCTTCTTTGGACCAAAGTTCTTACCGCATTGACTACGAATTCATAGCAATCCTTGCTGGTAATTTCCTTGAAATCCTCAGGGGAAAAGGCGTCGACACTGACACAGATTTCTTCAATGCCCATATCAATAAGTTCCTCAATCACATCGGGTTTCAAGCAGGAACCGTTGGTGACGAATCCCACGGTGAGGTTGGGCTTTTGTTTGATAGAGGATAGCATGTCCAGAAAACGCGGGTGGATCATGGGCTCCCCGCCTCCCTGGGGGATGATGTGGCATCGAGGGAAGGTGGCCGCCTCATCAATGATCTTCACAAAAAGATCCCAATCCAACATGACATTTTTCCGACGCTCAATGGCCACCGGACTGTTGGTGGGACACATGATGCAGCGCATATTGCAGGCATTGGTGACCTCAAGCTGGATATTCCAGGGGGTCATGGGGAGATGCTTGCTCAGGAAGCTTTTCACCAATTGTTTCGTATTATGAAGCGTCAGCATAGGGCACTCATCGGTCTCCAAACAGCGAGGGTGAAAGGGGATCATACTCTTTTTTATAGGAACGTATCAAATAACAGGAGAGGTTCGTCCCTAGTGCGGTAGCACAATTGGGACTGATTGTAGAGTCGGATAGGTCACCCATTCCAAGACCGTCCAGATATGGTCAGTCAATCCTGCGGCCATGGCCGGACGCCTCGGGCGAAAGCGTTTCGGTGCCATTTCTTCCCGAAGAGAGCGATGAGCCCAACAAAAATTATAATAGGTACCACACCACCAGGAAATCGCGTCATGGAAGACCTTCTCCTTGGAAAACTCATACGTGCTCCGCGCCTTGCCGGCGTTGAGGTGACGATCCGTAGCGTTGTACCGCTCAATGAAGGCCGTATTCGCCTTGGTACTGACCGGAGACGCCGCCAAGAATTGAGCCGCTTGTTCCGCCGCCCCTGCCGCCACTTTACTTTTCACTTCCACGACGCGGCTTCCCTTTCGGATCTTCTCCACAAACATCACGACCATCCTGGGGGGCGGGATCGGGCGCGGTTGGGAGGCCCTTCCCCCCGGCCGCTCGCGGCTCCGTGGAGGCGGAAAATATCCGAAGGCGGCGCTGATTGCTTCTAAATACGGCCCCCAGCCATCTCCGGTGATCAAGCGGGGGAGATGTCCGGGTTTCAGCCGCAAAACAAACTCTCGAAACAAGGCCAGACAGTTTTCCTTGGTCCACTTACCGATGACCACCGCTACAACCAGTTTGGTCACCGCATCCAGAATCACATGGTCCCAGCAGTCCCCATATTCAGGCGGATCCTCCTCGGTGCAGTGGGCCTCTTTTTTTTCCCACGAAGCTCCATTTCTCATCGACTTGGGCTTCTTGGATTTCCAGGTTCTGCACCAGTTCGTCATGAAACTGATGGGCGTGGTCTCCCACCAGGCGAGCTAACCGCTCCACGGTCTTATCCCGTATATTTCACCAACTTCGTCGCGAGGCGCTGGAAAACCCGTCAGATGCAAGGCACGGGAGGAAGTTCAGTGAATCCTAAGTTTTTGGATTTTGATGGCCTTGGTGCTTGGCCTCAAGTTGAAAATAAATAATGAAAGTGGTTCCGGATTTTGGATTGGAGAACACTTTAATCGTTCCGGAATGCTCATGAATAATCCGATTAGCCACAGCAAGACCGAGACCGAGTCCTCCGCGTTTTTTGCTGAAAAAGGGTGTGAACAACTTAGGGATGGCCTTGGGATCAATCCCACTTCCCGTATCTGAAATGGCTACGGCAAGATACCGTTCCCCCGGCGGCATCAAGAGAAAAGGCGGACTGGAAGTGCTGGCCTCTTCAACGATGTGACTGGCGAGGTAGGTTGCCAGGATCAACTTCCCCCCACTAGGCATAGCGTCGCACCCGTTCATCATCACATTCCAAAAGACTTGTTTTAACTTTTCAGGGTCCACGAAGAGGAGATGGTTGTCTGCATGGTAGTGGGTAACGATATCGATCTTTGATTTTTGAGACCTCAACTGCTCCGCAAGAAGAATTCGAACTTCATCCAATTCCCGAATAACATTGGTCTCGACAATGTTCAAACTAGAAGGACGAGCGAGGTCTAGCACTTCTTCCACCAGATTATTCAGACGTTTTGATTCCCTGAGAATCAGATCAAAGAGCTTCTGGTGGGTGCCGTTCAATTGGAGGTTGGACTGGAGCATTTCTACCGAACCGCGAATAGCCCCCAAGGGATTACGGATCTCATGAGCGATACCTGCCGCCATTTCACCGATGGTGGCCAACTGCTCCTGCTGCCTGACCTGGAGTTCTAATTCCTTGAAGTGGGTGGAATCCTGAAAGATAACCAGAAACCCTTGAAAAGCCCCTTGAGTATTGCGGAACTGCGATACGGAGAACTCCAGGAAAATCTGGTTGGCATCGGTCCGAAAAACCCATTCCGAAAAAATGCGGGGCGTCCCTGGAGAAGAGGGTTCCAATTTTTGAATTCGCCGCGATATTTCATCGCCAAAAAGATCGCGTAGGGGTTTCAAAACAGGATCTTTGGACTCCAAGAACAAGATGTTCCTTCCCGCTTGATTGATATAGGTGAGGATGCCCGAAGGATCTGTGGTAATGAGGCCGCTATCGATACTGAGCAACACCTCGTCTTTGAAGGATTCGAGTTCCGCCAGTTGCTCTTTCTGTCGCGTCACTTCCCGTCGGGTTTGCCAAAGCTGTTCAGACAGGTAGCTGGAGAGATAGGCACAGGAAAAAAAGGCCAACGTGTGGGCCATGATAGTGTAGAGGGCATAGTTGTTGGGTATGGCTTGGTGAGGGACCGGCATCCACCAATGGCTTATAGTAATTTGCCCATGAATCTGGAGAACAATGACGACTCCATAACAAGATCGGAAGAGCACACGT